>DASVSW010000181.1:0-9001 GCA_036387895.1 Sphingomonas sp. | reverse complement strand
ACGACGGTGCTCCCGTTCGGCTCCGCCCAGGACCATAAGCGCGTCGGCGACGGCGACACCGGCCCCAACACCGGCGGGATGGGCGCCTACAGCCCCGCCCGCGTCCTCACCCCTGAGCTCGAGGCCCGCGCGCTCCGCGAGATCGTCGAGCCCACGCTGCTGGCGATGCGCGACGCCGGAACGCCCTTCTCCGGCGTGCTCTATGCCGGGCTGATGCTGACGGCGCAGGGGCCGAAGCTCATCGAGTACAACGCCCGCTTCGGCGATCCGGAGGCCGAGGCCGTCCTGCCCCGCTTCCAGGGCGACCTCCTGAAACTCATGCTCGCCACCGCGGAAGGCCGGCTGTCCGAGATCGGCCTCGCTCCTTTCGCCACCGACGCCGCGGTGACGGTGGTCCTCGCGGCGCAGGGCTATCCCGGGACCCCGCGTTCCGGCGGCTTAATTCGGGGGGTCGAAGCCGCTGAAGCCACGGGCGCGCTCGTTTTCCAGGCCGGGACTAGGGTAGACGGGGACGCGCTCGTCGCGAGCGGCGGCCGCGTCCTCGCCGTCACCGCGCTTGGCCCGACCGTTGCCGCCGCGCAAGCGGCCGCTTATCACGCGGCGGACCTGATCGACTTCCAGGACGGCTTCCACCGCCGCGACATCGGCTGGCGCGAGGTCGCACGGGAGCGAGGATGACGCGCCGGTCCTCCGCCGCCCGACTAGTCACCGCCACCCATGCCGATGTGACCTTGTAACATCGCTGAGCCCGTGACACACTCCCCGCCACAACGGGAGTGTCGCCCATGCGTCCGTCCGCCGTCCTCGCCTATTACAGCACCGCCGCGCTAACCCTGGCGCTCGCCACCTCCGTCGTGATCGCCGCCGCGCCCATGACGCCCCAGGCGAACGCGCGACGTGAGGCCGGGCGCTCCCCGGTACGCTGCAACTCGGACGATCGGTCGCGCGTCGCATACGGGATCGCCCCGCCGCCGATCGTCGCGCACGCCGCGCCCGTCCCGACGATCGCGCCGCCCCCGCCGCCGCCGCCTCCGGCGCCCATGGTCGCGCTCGAGATGGCGAGTCCGGCCAGCAACATCGTCGTGACCGCCACACGCGCTCCGTACGGCGCGCCGGGCAACACCGAACGCTACAAGGGCCACGCCGTCGCCGCCGTGCAGGACGTGGCCGCCTCACCCGTCTCCACCTTTTCGGTCGACGTCGACACGGGCGCCTACGCCAACGCCCGCCGCTTCCTGCTCCAGGGCCAGCCCGTCCCGCCCGAAGCCGTGCGGACCGAGGAGTTCATCAACTACTTCCGCTACGACTATCCCCGCCCCGCTACCCCAGCGGAGCCGTTCAGCGTCACCACCGACGTGGCGCTCACGCCCTGGAACCCGGACACGCGCCTCATGCGGATCGGGCTGCGCGGCTACGACGTGACGGGCGACACGCGCCCGGCCGCCAACCTCGTGTTCCTCGTCGACGTCTCCGGCTCGATGGACCAGCCGGACAAGCTCCCGCTGGTCAAGACGTCGCTGGAGGGGCTCGCCGACCGCCTCACGCCGCGCGACCGCGTCTCGATCGTCGTCTACGCGGGCGCCGCCGGGCTCGTGCTCGAACCGACGAGCAGCAAGGAATACGTCAAGGCCGCCATCTCCTGCCTCCAGGCGGGCGGATCGACCGCGGGGGCGCAAGGCATCGAGCTCGCCTACGCCACCGCGCGCGCCAACTACCTGCCCGGCGGCGTCAATCGGATCTTCCTCGCGACCGACGGGGATTTCAACGTAGGGGTCAGCGACGACCGCTCGCTCGAAGAGCTGGTCAAGCGCAACCGCGACGACGGGATCACGCTGACCACGCTCGGATACGGCCAGGGCAACTACAACGAGGCGATGATGGAGCGCATCGCCGATGTCGGGAACGGCAACTATTCGTACATCGACAGCGCGTCCGAAGCGCGCAAGGTCCTCGACGAGGAGCTGTCCGCGACCATGGTCACCATCGCCAAGGACGTAAAGGTCCAGGTCGAGTTCAACCCAGCGCACGTCTCGCAATACCGGCTGATCGGCTACGAGAACCGCGCCCTGCGCGAGGAGGATTTCGCCAACGACGCGGTCGACGTCGGCGACATCGGTGCAGGGCACCAGGTGACGGCGCTCTACGAGGTCGTGCCCGCGGGCGGGCGTGGCTGGACCGCCCCGCGCCGTTACGAGGCGAACCAGCCGCAGGCCGCGGCCGCGGCGGGCGGGCCGGAGCTCGCGCACGTCAGGCTCCGCTACAAGCTGCCCGACGGCCGCACGAGCCGCGAGATCGCGCGGCCGGTGCCCGCGGCGCTGCTCCGCGCCGCCCGGGCGCCCGCCGGCGACATGGCCTTCGCGACGGCGGTCGCCGCCTTCGGCCAGCGCCTGCGCGGCGACGCGATGCTCGGCGGCTACGGCTACGCCGACATCCGCCGCCTGGCCGGGTCCGGCGGGAGTTTCCACCGCGCCGAGTTCGCCGAGCTGACGGCGCTCGCGGATCGCGACCGGCGGGGTGCGGTCGGCGGAAGCGAATAGGGTTGTTGCAGGGCGCGGGGCCGGGCCGTAACGCCTGACCCCGAGAGGAGCCCCGACCTTGGCAGTCACCCCACCCGGCGCCGACACCTTCACCGCGATCCACTTCGTCCTGATCGGGCTGCTGTTCGTGGCGACCCTGCTGCTGATCGCGGCGGGCGTCCGCCGCGCCCGCGCCCGGCGCGCGGCGGAACGCCAAGTGCGAGAGGAATCGATCGAAGCGGGCGCGCCCGCCCTCGCCGCCGCGCCGCTCCCGCCGGAACTGCGCGCCATCCAGCCTGAGGGCCAGACGCTCGACCGGACGCCGCTCGCGCCCGAGTTCGACGCGCGGCCCCTGCCCGATCCCACGCCTGATCCGGCCGCATCCGTCGTCGACGCCGCGCCGGTCGTCGACGAGGCGCCGCCCGAGCGCCCGATCGCCGACGAGCGCATCGCGGCCGCCGCGCCCATGGCGGCGAGCCCCGCGACGGTCGCCGACCCGGCCCCCGCCGAGCCCGCCCCGTCCGCCGCATCTCCGGCCGCCCCGCCTCCCGCAGCCGCGCCTGCCGCCGGCGCCGAGTCGCCCGCCGACGGGCCGATCACCCAGCTCAAGGGGCTGGGCCCCAAGGTCGCGGCGCGCTTGGCGCAGATGGGCGTCACCACCGTCGGCCAGATCGCGGCGCTCGACGCCGACCAGGCCAACGAGCTCGACGCGGGCCTCGGGCCGTTCGCCGGCCGGCTCCACCGCGACCGCTGGATCGAGCAGGCGCGCTTCCTCGCCGCCGGCGACCGCGCCGGTTTCGAAGCGGTGTTCGGAAAGCTCTGAGTCCGGCGGCCCGCGCCGGCAGGTCACGTCAGCCGCTGATCGTCAAACACTGCGGCGCGGGGTGCAGCGCCTGGGCCGGCGTACCCAGCACCGCCGCACGCAACCGCAACGACGCTTCGAACATCGGCTTGGGCCGTTGGACGAACGCTGACATGGGCATGTCGAGGAACAGCTGGCAATCGCGCACGAAATGCGACTGGTCGTGATAGCCCGCCTCGTGGACCAGCGCGCCCCAGCCGCCCCGGTCCGTCCGCAGGATCTGGATCATCGCCCGCATGAAGCGCGCGCGGCGCAGCAGCAGCTTGGGCGTGAAGCCGAAATGGCGCGCCGACAGTCGGCCCAGCGTCCGCGGGTTCATGTCCATCCGCTCCGCCATCTCGGTGATCGCGATCATCGCCGGGTCGAGCAGCAGCTCGAGCAGCCGCGCGATCTCCGGCTCCTCCGGCTCCGTCCGGTCGAGGAGGTCGGTGAAATAGGCGTCGAACGCCGCCGCCGGATCGTCCGCCTTCTCGACCGCCGCGCGCAACGCGGACGCGTGGCGGGGCCAGACCGCGTCCGCGTCGACGATCCTGTCGGCGTGGAGCGACGCGTCCTGCGCCACGAACCGCGCCCAGCCGAGCGGCGTCAGCCCGGCGCACACCACCCGCATCGACCCGTAGCGCGAGAAGCCGGCGTGGCTGGACGGGCCGAACAGCGCGTCGCGCGGACCCGGGTCGTAGTTCCGCCGCCCCAGCTTGGCGCCCCAATAGCCGTCGCCCAGCATGAACCGGATCGAAGCCCAGGCGGGCGGCAAGACGTCCTGCCCCACTTCGCCCGGAGGCAGGTCGGAACGGTAGGAATCGTACGCGCTGATGTAGCGCGACAGGTGCAGCGCCGGCCTCTCGTACCAGATGCTCAGCCGCCCGTCGTCCGAACAAATCGCCGTCTGCCCCACCTAGCGCCCCCTGTTTTCTCTGGAGGCTAGGGCGATTCGGCGCGGGGTGGAAGTACGTCCGTCATGGGACTGTACCGGATCGGGCGCGTCTCCGGATCAGTCCTCGGCGCTGACCAGCAGCTTGTCGATTCGCCGTCCGTCCAGGTCGACGACCTCGAACCGCCAGCCCTGCATCGCGAAGCTCTCGCCCTCGCCCGGCAGGTGGCGGAACGCCGCCAACGCCAAGCCCGCCACCGTGGCGTAGTCGCGGTCCTCCGGCAGCTCGATGCCGAGCCGGTCGGCGAGCAGGTCCGCCGCGGCGGTGCCCGCGACCAGCAGCGACCCGTCCTCGCGCACGACCACGGCGGGCGCCTCTCCGGGGTCGGTGTCCGACCGGAACTCGCCCGCGATCGCCGCCAGGAGGTCGGCGGGCGTCACGATGCCCTCGAAATGCCCGTATTCGTCGTGGATCAGCGCCATCGGCACCTCCGCGCGGCGCAGCGCGTCGAGCGCGTCCATGGCGTCGATCTGATCGATCACGACCGGCGCCTTCCGCGCCAGCCGCCTGAGGTCCAGCGTCTCGCCCCGGAACAGCGCGCCCGCGATGTCGCGCGCCTGGACCACGCCGACCACCGCGTCGACCGACCCTTCGGCGACCGGCAGCCGCGTGTGCGGCGTGTTGAGCAGCGCGTCGCGGATCCCGTCGGGTCCTGCGTCGATGTCGATCCAGTCGACGTCGGTGCGGGGGGTCATCACCTCGCGTACCGGACGGTCGGCGAGGCGCACCACGCCGGAGATGATCGAGCGTTCATGCTCCTCGATCACGCCCGACTTCGACGCTTCCGCGACGACGAGGTGCAGCTCCTCGGCCGTCACCTGGTCCTCCGATTCGCGGTTCAGGCGCAGGAGGCGGAAGAACAGCGCGCTGGTCTGGTCTAGCAGCCACACGAGCGGGGCGGTGGCGATCGCCAGCCAGCGCATCGGCACCGCCATGAAGGCCGCGATCGGCTCCGGATTCCTGAGCGCGAACTGCTTGGGCACCAGCTCGCCGACGATCAGCGACGCATAGGTCGTGACCGCGATCACCAGCGTGTAGCCGAGCGTCGCGGCGGTGTCGGGCGACAGCCCCAGCCGCGCCAGCCGCAGCGCCACGGGCGTGCCCAGGCTGGTCCCCGAATAGGCGCCCGCGACGATGCCGATCAGCGTGATGCCGATCTGGACGGTGGACAGGAACTTGCCCGGGTCGGCCGCCAGCTCCAGCGCGGTGCCCGATCCCCGCTTGCCCGCGCGCGCCATCGCCTCCAGCCGCGCCTTCCTCGCCGACACGATCGCGAGCTCGCTCATCGCGAACACGCCGTTCAGCGTGACGAGCGCCAGGATGATGAGGACGTCGGTCCAGGGGAAAGGGGGAAGAGGTGCCATCGGCGGGGTCGCCCCGGCATGTGGCCCGGCGCGCGGCGGAGCGCAACAGCTTGGCCCCGGAACCCTCGCCCGGCCCTCGGTGTTCAGGCGGCTGAGTTCGAAAAGGAAGCGTAACGATGAACCTCCCCGCCAAGATCACCGCCGCCCTCGGCGCCACCGCCCTTCTGGGCGCCACCGCGGCCTGCACCACCGATCCGGAGACGGGCGAGCGCGGGATCAGCCGGGCGGCGATCGGCGGCATCGGCGGCGTGGTCGGCGGCTACCTCTTGGGCGACCTCGTCGGCGGGCGGCGCGACCGGACGGAGCGCATCCTGGGCGCCGGCATCGGCGGCATCGCGGGCGCCGCTATCGGCAGCTACATGGACCAGCAGGAGCGCGAGCTGCGCCAGCGCACCGCTGGCACCGACATCCAGGTCACGCGGCAGGGCGACGACCTCATCCTCAACATCCCGTCGGGCATCAACTTCGCCTACAACTCGGCCACCATCGAGCCGCAGTTCCGCACCACGCTCGACCAGGTCGCGGGCACGCTGGCGCAGTACAACCAGACCTATATCGACGTGTACGGCCACACCGATTCGACGGGCTCCGACGCGTACAACCAGCAGCTGTCGGAGCGGCGCGCCCAGTCGGTCGCCGACTATCTCGCGACCCGCGGCGTCCAGCCCGCCCGCGTCGCCACCCGCGGCTTCGGCGAGACGCGGCCCGTCCAGCCCAACGACAGCCCCGCCGGCCAGGCCGCCAACCGCCGCGTCGAGATCAAGGTCGTCCCCGTCACCCAGAACGACGCCCAAGCGCCGGGCTTCTGACCCGACCCTCTCCCGCCTTCGCGGGAGGGGGACAGGCGCGTAGCGCCAGGGTGAGGGCCCAACCACGGCCAGTAATCAGAACAGGCCCTCACCCTCGCCGCGCTTCGCGCGTCTTTCCCTCTTCCGCGAAAGCGGGAGAGGGATAAGCTATCGCCGCTCGCCGAAGAACCCGCGCAGCAGCGCCGCCGCCTCCCCTTCCCCCAAGCCGCCATACACCTCCGGCCGGTGGTGGCAGGTCGCGTGCGAAAAGACCCGCGCCCCATGCTCCACGCCGCCGCCCTTGGGGTCGGCCGCCCCGTAATAAAGCCGGCGGATCCGCGCATGCGCGATCGCGCCCGCGCACATCGCGCAGGGCTCCAGCGTCACCCACAGGTCGCATCCCTCCAGCCGGTCGCGCCCCAGCGCCCCCGCCGCGTCGCGGATCGCGCGCATCTCGGCGTGCGCGGTGGGGTCGCTCAAGCGCCGCGGCGCGTTCCCCGCCCGCGCGACGACCCGCCCATCCAGCACTACCACCGCGCCCACCGGCACCTCGCCCGCCACGGCCGCGGCACGCGCCTCGTCGAGCGCCAGGCGCATCGGCTCCGGGATCGGGAACATGGGATCCGGCCTAAACGCGCGCGTCTCGGTTGACTAGCGCGCCCGCCGCCGCTACCGACGCGACCTTTCCGCACACCCCGGATTCACAGGACCAACAACCATGTCGCGCATCTGCGAGCTGACCGGCAAGGGCCGGCAGGTGGGGAACAACGTCTCCCACGCCAACAACAAGACCAAGCGCACCTTCCTGCCCAACCTGCAGAACGTGACGCTGATCTCCGACTCGCTGGAGCGCTCGGTGCGCCTGCGCGTGTCGGCGCACGGCCTCCGCTCGGTCGAGCATAATGGCGGCCTGGATAACTGGCTGGTCAAGACCTCCGACGAGAAGCTCTCGCTGCGCGCGCGCCGCCTGAAGCGCGACATCGTCAAGAAGCGCATCGTCGCGACGGCCGTCGCCGCTCAGGCGTAAAGCCGCGGTTCCGGCGTCGAATGGCCTGCCGTTCCCTCCGGACGGCGGGCCTTTCGTCGTTCAGGCGTCCAGCCGAAACTTGAGCAGCAGCGTCCGCTGCAGCATCGATTGGTTGTCGTCCGACACCATCCACAGCACGGTCGCGTTCCCCTCGCGCGTGACGGCGATCCCCTCGAAATTGTCGGACAGCAGCGGCTCCGCCCAGCGCGCCAGCGCCCGACCGCGCACCCGCGCGCCCGGCCTGACGGCGCCCGCCGCGACGACCGCCAGCCGGCTGTCCCAGCGGTACGGCGCGCGGAAGCGCCGCTCCAGCACCAGCAGCCGCCCGTCAGGCAGCGCCGCCGCGTCCACCGGCTTCATCCCCGTCGCCGGCCGGTAGCGGAAGCGGAAGGCGGGCGCGCCCGCCACCGGGTCGCCCGCGAAGCGCAGCGCCTCGCCCCCGCTCTCCGCCAGCACGACGAAGCCGCCGTCGGGCAGCCGCGCCATGCTCTCCGCGCCGCCGTTCTGCCGCCAGCGCCGCATCGCGGGCGGGGCGACGCGCGCGACGCGCCCGCCCGGGCCGAAGCGCCAGATCTGGTTCGCCCGCTCGAAGGCCACCCAGAACCGCCCGCCCGCCGGATCGCGCGCCAGCGCCTCCGTGTCGCGCTCGCGCTTCTCCCACCCCGTTCCCGGCCCGGCGGGCAGCGGCGAATAGGTCGCGTCGCGCACCCGCCAGTCCGCGCCCATCCGGAACCGCAGCAAATTGCCGCCGTCGCTGACCGTCATGAACCGGTCGCCCTCGACCGCCAGCGCGGAGAAGCCGCCGAACGCCGGGTCGCCGCTCGATAGCGCGACGCCGCCCAGATAGACGAGGCCGCCCAGCCGCCGGCGCGCCGGGTCGCCCGGGTCGAGCGCCACGCGCTCGGCGGAGAGGCGGTAGCCCGGCGAGGGCAGCGGCAGCCGCTCCTCGACGGTCCAACCCGGCACGAGCAGCAGCACGGCGAGGATCGAGAGGAGGACGCGCACCACGCTTTCCATAGCCGCACGCGCCGAGGCGAAAAGCATGAACGGCGGATAACCGGCTCATTCAGGCTCGGCTCAAAGCGGATCGCCTAGAACGGCATCATCGAAGGGCGGCCTCCCGCCTTCGTTCTAGGGAGAGTATCATGTTCAAGAAGCTCACCATCGCCGCCGCCGCGATCGCCATGACGGCCGGCGGCGTCGTCCCCGCTACGGTGTCGCCGGCGGAGGCGCAGGGCTGGCGCGAACGCGAGTACCGGCAGCAGCAGCGCTATTACGACCGCCAGTACCGCCAGCAGCGCAACTACCGCGCGCGGCAGCAGTGCCGCGACGGCGACGGCGGCACCATCGTCGGCGCGATCGCCGGCGGCCTGCTCGGCCGCGCGGTGGCGGGCCGCGGCGACCGCCTGCTCGGGACGGTGCTCGGCGCCGGCGGCGGCGCGCTGGCGGGCCGGGCGATCGACCGGTCCGACCGGCCGGGGTATTGCCGGCGCTGACGAGGCGTAGGCGCGG
>DASVSW010000180.1:0-10951 GCA_036387895.1 Sphingomonas sp. | reverse complement strand
CCGCGTCGCCGGGCGGGAGCACACGCATCGATCGATCGTCCGACGCCCGGAGAGTGCGGCCGGTAGGGACGCGGTATCTGCCCCAGGCCGCCGATCGCCGCTTCGTGCGCCACCGCACATTTCATGGCGTTCCCGCGCTGTTCGGGCTAAGTGACGCGCATTGCTCGCCGGTCTTCCGGGCGCGAGCGACCGAGAGACGCCCCGTGCTCCCGCCCCACGGAGCACGGCCATGTCCATCATCTCTCAGGCGTCCTGCGCCAACCTGTTGCTGCGCGCCTTGTCGCCCGACGATTTCGCGCTGCTCGCGCCGCATCTCGAACGCTCCGAACTGCCGCTTCGGACGGTGGTGATCGAGGCGGACATGCCCGTCGAGCGCGTCCACTTCCCCGAGCACGGCGTCGTGTCGATCGTCACCGATCAGGAGGGGGGCGACCCGGTCGAGGTCGGGCTGTTCGGCTATGAGGGCATGTCGGGCGCGGTGGTCGTGCTCCGGGCCGGCCAGGCGCCGTACCGATCTTTCGTTCAGGTAGGCGGCGCCATGTCGCTCCACCTCGCCTCCGACGCGCTACTCGACTGTTGCCACCGGAGCGCGACGCTCAGCGACGTGCTGCTCGCCTATGTCCACACGCTCACGATCCAGGCCGCCGCGACGGCCGCGGCCAACGCGCATTTCGAGCTGCCGGAGCGGCTCGCGCGCTGGTTGCTCATGTGCCACGACCGGATCGACGGCGACCGGCTGGAGCTCACGCACCAGTTCATGGCGCAGATGCTCGCGGTCAGGCGCTCGGGCGTGACGACGACGCTGCACACGCTGGAGGCGTCGGGCGCGATACGGAGCACGCGCGGGCTCGTGACCATCATCGACCGCGCGCGCCTGGCCGAGATCGCGGGCGAGAGCTATGGCGGCCCGGAACGCGAGTACGTCCGGCTCATCGCCCCGTTCGGGAAGGGGTGACCCGCGACCGGGCCGCCGCGCTTCCTACGGAGCCGAGATCGCGGGTCGCTTCGCCGCGGCGTCCACCGTCGCGAACAGCAGCGAGAAGAGGACCAGGCCGCGATCGTCGGTGACGTCGAGGTGCCACTCCTCCCCGTTCCAGAACATGTCCGGGTCGTCGATGAGCATCCGGCCCATCAGCTGCGCCGCCTGGCGTCGGGCCGTGTCGATGTCGGGAAGCTCCGTGCCGTCCTCGTCGGGGCTCGACGAGCCGTCATGGATGTTGAAATGAAATCGATACATGGCGCTTCCCTGAGGGCGAAAGCGCATGCGTCTCCCAGCCGCCAAGGCCCGAGACGTTCCCGGCGATGCCGCTCCGTACGCTAGCGTACAAAGGCTGTCAGCTACTTAGATCAAGCACGGGGGCGGAACGAGGACCCGGATGCACCCGATCGGATGGCTCGGGCGACCGCTCTGCGCATGTCGGGCCTTGGCGACCGCGGGGCCGCGGCGCGCGTGGTTTCCAGGGATCGTGAGCTTCCACCGGACGTCCTCTCGCCACCCCTTGCGGACGTTCGACATGGCTCGCATCCGGCTTCCCTGAGCGCGTCTCCCCCTTCACCCCATCTTCACCGCCAGGATCGCCGCCCAGACGATCAGCGTCGCGACGCCGCCCGCGAGCGTGCAGCGGACGGCGTGGAGGAGGCGGCCGCTCTGGGCGTCGATGGAGTGGACGAAGCTGGCGAACAGGCGCTGGCGGAGCGCGTCGTCGCCTTCGAGCTGGTCGCTGTCGAACTCCTCGCCGATCAGGAGCGCGCGTAAGGACAGGTAGCTGGACGCGACGAAGGGGGCGACGGCGAGGAGGCTGAGGACCGTCAACGCCGGCTGGGTCGCGGCGTCCGTGCTCAGCGGCGCGCCGGGCGAGGCGGAGACGGGGTGGGTGCCGATGGTGATCATCAGCGCGTTGAAGCCGAGCAGCGCGCCGAGGCGCACCGACAGGTCGAGGTCGCGGTTCTCCAGGAACTCGAGATCGGCGATGAAGCCGGGGTCGGGCGGGTCGCCCCGCATCGTCTGGAACGCGCGGAGCCGCGAGCGCTGGGAGCGGAGGGACCGGGGCATGAGCCGGCCTTAGCGCCGCGCCGGGCGGGAGGCGAGCGGGCGGGTCAGACCCTGGCCGACTCCCCCGATTCGCCTTCGGGCGCGTCGGGGTCGCGGCCGCGGCTGAAATCGAGCTTCCGCATCACGGGCGTCACCGTCAGGCCGTGGAGCAGGATCGAGAAGAGCACGATCAAGCCGACCAGCGCCCAGAGCCCCTCCCCGCCCGTAACGCTCATGTGGTTGAGGCCATAGGCGAGGTAGTAGAAGGAGCCGACGCCGCGGATGCCGAAGAAGGCGAGCGTCAGCTTCTCGTCGGTCGCGGCGCGGAAGCCGAGCAGGCCGATCCAGCCCGCGAGCGGCCTGACCACGAAGAGGACGAGGAGCGCCACCAGCACGTCGAGCCAGCCGATCGTGGAAAGCAGGCCCGCGACGAGCGCGCCGCCGAACAGGATGAGGCCGACCATCATCGTGATGCGCTCGATCTGCTCGGTGAAGTCGTGCATGTCGCGCTGGAAATCGTGATGCCGGTGCGACGACCGGATCGCCATGGCGGCGACGAACACCCCGAGGAAGCCGTAGCAGTCGGCCATCTCGCACAGGCCATAGGCGATGAAGGTCGCCGCCACCGCGATCACGCCGTCGCCGGTCTGCGCCAGCTTGCTGTCGGCGGGCATGTGGAAGGTGATCCAACCGAAGAGCTTGCCCACAAGCCAGCCGACCGCGACCGCCGCCCCGATCTCCCACAGCACCGAGTGGAGCACCCATTGGCGCGTCCAGGACTCGCCGGCGCTCGCGGCCGCGGCCATCAGGATCGCGAGGTTGACGAAGGGGAAGGCGAGCCCGTCGTTCAGCCCCGCTTCCGAGGTCAGGCCGAAGCGCACCTCGTCCTCCTCGCCGGTCTTGGGCGGGCCGACCTGGACGTCGGACGCGAGCACGGGATCGGTGGGCGCGAGCGTGCCCCCGAGCAGGATGGCGAGCGGCAGCGGCAGCCCCAACGCGTAGACGCCCAGCAGCGTGATCGCGGCGATGGTGAGCAGCATGGTCGGCCCCAACAGCCGCCAGGTGACCCGCCATTTGCGCCAATGGAACTTGCGGTCGAGCTTCAGCCCCGCTCCCATCAAGGCGACGAGCACGACGAACTCGGCGAAGCGTTCGACGAACTTCGGGTTGTTCTGCGGCAAGGGGTCGATCGGCATCTCGCCGGTCGCGAACAGCGCCGCGCCGATAGCGATGCACACGATGGGGAGCGACAGCGGCAGCTTGCGGAGCGCCAGCGGCAGCCACGCCACCATCGCGATCAGGAGGCCGGCACCCGTCAGGAACAGGATGTACGGGTCGGGCGGCCAGTGGAACGGTTCGGGCATGCGGGGGAGAACCCGCGGCGGACGGGTACGTTCAGATGCGCAAAGGCAGGAGGTCGGATCGCGATCCGTTGCGGACGTTCAAAATAGATGTACGCGCTTGCGAGATGCTGACGTTCACGCCTCTAGAGAAAAGCGTACTCGACGCGATTTGCAAGGCTGAATACGCGACCCTGCCAAGTTTGTCGGAGGTGCTCTCCAATGCGAGGATCATGAGCCGCGACAACACTGGACATGGTTTCTACACGGAGTTTCAGACCTACGCGTGCGCTACGAGTGGCGCGCTCTGGCCTTCGATGATCGATGGACCAAGCGTGCGTATGCTCGATATGGGCGACAATGCGTTGATGGGTTTCATCCTGTGGTGCTCGGAGAGCGGGCCGACTACGCTTGAGGGCTATCAGCTTGGCGACTCAGTCGGAAACACGATCGATCTACGCGAACGGGATCTGACGAAGCTGCGGTTCAGGGCGATAGAGTAAGGCAACCACTCCCTTTCATCGTGCGCGATCACGCGCCGATCGGACCGCCCCTACCGCTCATACGCCTTGGGCAGCGCGCCTTCGTTCGGGGTCATGTAGCGGTCGCGGAGGCGGCGTTGGCGGGAAGTGGCGGGTTGGGCGGCGCCGTCGATGTAGACGGCGAGCGGGGCGGAGGTGACCTCCAGCGGGTCGCCGGTCCAGATCACCACGTCGGCGCGGCGGCCGGGGCGAAGCGAGCCGATCTCGCCGTCCATCCCTAAGGCTTGCGCGGGCTTGGAGGTGATCGTCGCGAAGGCCTCGCCCCAGTTCAGGCCGGTGGCGCCGGGCACTTTGGCGAGCGCTACGAGGTTGCCGGCGTATTGCGTCAGGATGTGCTCGCCGGGCGCGGTGTTGACGCCCGCCGTGGACAGCGCGGTGACGACGCCGGCGCGGGTCAGGCGGGCGATGTTGGACTCGGTGTTCGCGATCTGCTCGAAGGAGGCGGGCAGATCGTTGGGCGCGGCGGCGATGACGGGGACGCGCGCGGCCGCGATCTCGGAGGCGATCGTCCAGCCTTCGCTGGCGCCCAGCAGTACGAGGCGCAGGCGCGGATACTCGCGCGGGAGCGCCAGGACGGCGCGGATGTCGCTCGCGCGCTCGGCATGGACCAGGAGCGGCGTCCGCCCGTCGAGCACGTCGAGCAGCGCCTGCGCGTCGGCGCGGGTCAGCAGCGCGTCGCGGCCGCGGCCATCGAAGCCGGCGGGGTCGCGGCGATAGTCCTGCGCCTGGGCGAAGGCGTCGCGCAGGCTGGCGAAGGTGGCGGGGCGGCTGCCGCCCGCGATCTCCGCGCCGCGCTGGCCCAGCTCGACGAACTGGAAGGCGCGCGCGCGGGTGACGGGCTGGGGGTCGTTCCCGAGGTCGACGACCGCGCCCTGGCCGCCGAAGATCGACATGCCGGCTTCGGGCACGACGAAGGCGCGGGTCAGGCCGCCCATCCGTTCGTTGCCGAAGGCGGACGCGGCCGGGTTGATCGCGGGCGCCACGTCGAGCGCCGCGCCGAACGGGCTCTTGGCGGCCTGGGCGTCGTTGTTCTCCTGGACGCCGTAGCCGCCGTCGGTGAGCCCGAGGCCGGTGAAGCCCGCGACGGTGCCGGCGGCGACCCAGCGGCCGGCGGCGTCGACCACGGTAGCGCCCGCCGGCACGTCGACGTCCGCTCCCGCCGCGACGATCCGGCCGTCGCGGAAGACGACGGTGCCGTTCGGGATGGGTTGCGACCCGTCGCCGACCGCTACGGTGCCGTTGACGATCGCGACCGTTTGGGCGGTGGCGGGGGCCGCGAAGAGCGCGGCGGTAAGGAGCAGGGCGGCGCGGATCACTGGAGGATCTCCCGGCCGGCCTGGCCCAGCTCGAAATCGCTCAACGGCCGTTTCCGCGGGTCGGCCGCGTCGTAGAGGAGCGCGCCGTCTACCCAGACCTTCTCCGGCCGGGTGTAGACGCTGAACGGATCGCCGTTCCAGAGCACCACGTCGGCCATCTTGCCGGGGCGCAAGGACCCCGTCTTGTCGGCGATGCCCATGGCGGTGGCGGGACCGATCGACAGCCAGCGCCACGCTTGCGCGTCGGTGAGCTGGAGCCCCATGCGGCGGCCGGCCGCCAAGGCCTTCGCGACCTCCTGATTGAGGCGCTGGATGCCGTTCTCGTCGTCCGAGTGGATGACGCCGCACGCGCCAGCCTTCTCGAGCAACGCCAGGTTCTCCGGGATGCCGTCGTAGGACTCCATCTTGAAGCCGTACCAGTCGGCCCAGACGGCGGCGCAGGTGCCGTTCGCCTTCAAGAGGTCGCCGATCTTGTACGCCTCGACGGCGTGGTGGAAGGCGGTGACCTTGTAGCCGAACTCCTTGGCCATATCCATGACGATAGCCATCTCGTCGGCGCGGTAGCAGTGGTTCTGGATCAGGATCTCGCCCGCGAGCACGCCGCGCAACGTATCCATCGCGATGTCGCGGTCGGGCGGGGTCCCGCCCTTGTCCTCGTAGCGGTCCCACTTCGCCTTGTAGGCGACGGCCCTGGCCCAGGTGGCGCGGTCGACGGCGACGTTGCCCATCCGCGTCGAAGGCTTGCGGTTGCGGCCGCCGTAGAGGCGCTTGGGGTTCTCGCCGCACGCCATCTTGAGGCCGTAGGGCGCCCCGGGGAACTTCATGCCCTGCACCGTGCGCGCGTAAACGTTCTTGAGCACGACCGAGCGCCCGCCGAACAGGTTGGCGGAGCCGGGCAGGATCTGGAGCGTGGTCACGCCGCCGTTGACCAGCGCGCGGCCGAAGCCCGGGTCCTGCGGCCAGACGCTGTGCTCCGCCCAGACGTCGGCGGTGACGGGGTCGGTGCCCTCGTTGCCGTCCGAGTGCGCCTCGACCTGCGGACTGGGATAATTCCCTAAGTGGCTGTGGATGTCGATGACGCCGGGCGTCACCCATTTGCCCGTCCCGTCGACCACGACCGCGTCCGCAGGGGCGTCGACGGTCTGGCCGACCGCGACGATCTTGCCGCCGGCGAACAGGACTTGGCCGCGGTCGATGCGCCCGCCCTCCCCGTCATAGACGGTGACGTCGCGCACCAGCGTGGTGACGCCGGGATAGGCGCGGTAGGTCGAGGGGAACGGGTCGTGGGCGTAGCCCTTGTTGCGGCCGGGCGCCGGATCGCGGGCTTCCGAGCTCGCCGACGCGCTCTGCGGCCGCGCCTCCGAGCAGCCGGCCAGGCCCAGCGCCGCCGACGCCAACAACATCCCCGTGAACCGCATCCCCGCCCCCGACCTCATGCTTATGACGGAAGGGTAGGCGGCGGGGAGGCGAGCTGTCTACACCCGGACGAGCATCTTGCCCGAGTTGCCGCCGGTGAACAGGTCCATGAAGGCCTGGGGGGTGGCGTCCAGGCCTTCGCGGATCGTCTCCTCGCGCCTCAACTTACCGGCCGCGAGCCAGCCGGCCATGTCGCGGTAGAAGCGTTCGGCCTGGGCCATGTAGTCGCTGACGATGAAGCCGCGCATCGTCACGCGCGCGCCGATGAGGCGGGCGAGGTAGCGGAGCTGGGTCGGCTTCATGTCGTTGTAGACGTCGATCATGCCGCAGATGGCGAAGCGCGCGCTAGCCCTAGCGCAGGCGAGCGCCGCGTCGAGATGCTCGCCGCCGACGTTGTCGAAATAGACGTCGATCCCCGCCGGCGCCTCCGCGCCGAGCGCGCGGACGACGGAGCCCGCGGATTTGTAGTCGATGACGGCGTCCGCGCCGAGCCCGCGGACAAGCGCGCACTTCTCGGCGCCGCCGGCGGAGCCGATCACGGTCATGCCCTTGGCCTTGGCGATCTGGACCACCGTGGAGCCGACCGCGCCCGCGGCGGCGGAGACGAACACGGTGTCGCCTTCTTTGGCCTCCGCCACGTCGAGCAGGCCGAAATAGGCCGTCATGCCGGGCATGCCGAACTGGCCAAGGAACGCCTGGGGGTCGATGGGCAGATCGGGAAGCTTATGCGCTTCGGCGGCGGGGATCACCGCCTCGTCGCGCCAGCCCGCCATGTGGGTGACCATGTCGCCGGGGCGGAAAGCGTCGTCACGGCTCTCGACCACCTCGCCCACCGCGCCGCCGGTCATGGGCTCGCCGAGCTGGAAGGGCGGGACGTAGCTCTTCACGTCGTTCATGCGCCCGCGCATGTACGGGTCGACCGAGAGCCAGCGGTTGGCGACGCGGATCTCGCCGGGGCCGAGGTCGTGCGGGGCCAGATCGACCAGCGCGAAGTCGGAGGGCTTGGGCGACCCTTGCGGGCGGGCGGCGAGCGTCCAGGCTTTGGGCATCGTGTGTCTCCATACTGATCGTGCGTCGGGTAGCCGCGGCCAGCCAGGCCGGGCAACAAAAACCCCTCTCCCACTGGGAGAGGGGCGAAGCTGCGGAGCAGCGAGGGGGAAGGTGGCGGACTACGCCGCAGTGTCGACCTTCACCCTCACCCTTCCGCCCTGCTGCGCAGGGCTCCCTCCCTCTCCCGGTGGGAGAGGGAGTTCTCGCTCACTTGTCTTCGTAGGTGCCGGAGAAGCTACGGTTGAGCATGCGGCCCTGGTTGTCGCGGGGCTCGATGCCGCCGCTCTGGCCGCCCGCCTGGCCGACGCCCTGGTCGGAGCGGGTGTGCTCGCGGCCGTCGCGCCCGCCGCCGAACATGCCTTCGTTCCGATATTCCTCGTCGCGCCACATGGTCTTGGCCTCGACCGAGGACTTGTTGAGCGTGACGCGGTTCCCTTCGGCCGACTGGAGCCAGCCGCACGGGATGGAGTGGTGGTGGCCGCCGGCCTCCGGATCGTTCTTGGTCAGGACGATGCGGTCGCCTTTGACCTTGTCGACCGTGCCGACGCGCTCGCCGTCCGAGCCGTAGACCTCGGCGTGCTCCTCAACCTGGTTCAGCATCTGACGCTGCGACTGGCGGGTGGTGCGCCAGGACGAGAACTCGTTGTCGAACTTCGACTGGTGCTCGCGGCGGTACTCGTCATAGTCGCGGTCGAGCTGGCTGATCTGGTTCTGCCGCCACTCGTGGTAATGGCGGTCGCGATGATCGTGGACTCGGTCGCCGTTCCAGTTCCCGGAGACGCGTCTGCCGCCCTCGACCGCGCCGCCGCCGCGATAGCCGCGATCGCGGTCGTCGTCGCCGCCGAACCAGGATCGGACCTCCTCGCCCGCGCGCTCGAAGAAGCCGCGCCCGTCGCCGCGATCATCGCCGCGGCCGCGGCCGCCGCCCATGACGCCGTAGGAGCGGTCGCGCCCGTGGCCGCGATCGTCGTCGTCGCGGTCGACCTCGGTGAAGCGGTGGCCGTCGCTGGCGTAGGAGCCGCGATAGGGCTTGGCGCCATAGGACCCGCCGCCGTGCGCGCCGCCGCGATAGGAGCCGCCCTGGAAGAAGTCGCTGCGCCGCTCGTCGAAGCCGCGGTCGCGGTCGCGGTCGTAGCCGCCGCCCGTCATCTGACCGCCACGTCCGCGGTTCATGCGCTCGCGGTCGAAGCCGCCTTCGCGCCGGCCGCCGCCCAGCTCGCCGGCCGCCTGGTACTCGCGCGCGCTCGTGAAGCCGTAGTCGCGGCCCGAGCCGTAATCCTGCTCTTCCGAGCGGTCGTAGTAACCGCCACGGTTCCGATCATACACCATCGGGGATCCTCCTGCCTGCTGAAGGCGGGGAACCGGGGCGCGTTTCAGGCAGCGCGACCTCGTCCCGCCTGGTCCGAAGAACGGGTTTCGACAGGGCGGGTTCCGGCGGTGGAACGATCAGGCGGGCGGCGCACAAGGCGTGTTGCATCCGCCGGACAAGCCCGCTAGAGGCCCGTTTCCCGCGCGGGGCCGTAGCTCAGATGGGAGAGCGCTGCAATCGCACTGCAGAGGTCAGGGGTTCGATTCCCCTCGGCTCCACCACCGCGCAGGTTCGGCGAAAGCAGCCGAGCCGCTTTCCCGAAACCAAGCGCGGCCGGCGGGGCGCAGCCCCGTTCGACGACGCGGCTTCGCCGCGGCCTCTCCCCCGAACCCGACTAGCACGACCGGCCTCACGCGGTACATGCGGGGGATGACCGACCAGCAGCCCATCCCCGCCGCGACGCTGGTCCTGTTCCGCGAGCGGCCGGACGGCCCGCCCGAGATCCTGATGGTCGAGCGGTCGAAGGGGATGGCGTTCGCCGCCGGCGCGATGGTCTTTCCCGGCGGTCGGATCGACCCGGAGGACGAGCGGCTGGCGCAGGCGCATCCCGACCTCCCCGACGCAGCCGCCCGGATCGCCGCGATCCGCGAGACGCTGGAGGAGGCCGGCATCGCTATCGGCTTCTCCCCTGCCCTGTCGTCCGACGCGTCGGCCGCGATGCGGGCGGGGCTGCACAGCGGCAAAGCGTTCGGGTCGATGCTGGACCGGGCCGGAGCCTCGCTCGACCTCGACGGCCTCACGCCGTTCGCGCGCTGGTTGCCGGCGCACAAGCACGCGCGCATCTTCGACACGCTCTTCTACCTCGCCCGCGCGCCCGACGGGATCGAAGCGACAGTGGACCGTACGGAGAACGTCCGGCTCCTCTGGACGACGGCGGCGGCGATGCTGGCGCAAGTGGACGCGGGCCGCGCCCAGGCGATCTTCCCGACGCGCCGCAACCTCGAGCGGTTGGCGCGCTTCGCCTCGTTCGAGGAGGCGGTCGCGGACGCCCGCGCGCACCCGATCGTGCCGATCACCCCGTACCTCGAGCGGCGGCAGGGCGAGGACTTCCTCTGCATCCTCGACGGGCTCGGCTATCCGGTCACCGCCGAACCGCTCACGAGCGCGACGCGCGGCTGATGGCCAGGGTCCGCCGCATCGTCGGCCGGGCCGTCATCCTCGTTTCGCTGCTCGTGGCGGGCCTGCTGCTCTACGCCACGATGCGCGCGCGGCCGCAGGACCTGCCCTGGACCGAGCTCGACCTGGGCGAGACGCCCGGACTGTTCACCGGGCGCAAGCTGGCGGCGCTGACCGGCGACGCGGGAGGCTGCCGCGCGCTGCTGGAGAAGGCGGGCGTGGCGTTCACCGCGCTCGAACGGCGGGGCGCCGGGGAGTGCGCGTTCGCGGACGGGGTCCGGTTCCGGACCGGCGGCTCGCGGTCGGTCCGTTACGCACCGGCCGATCTCGACACGGCCTGCCCCGTCGCGGCGGCGCTGGCGGTGTGGGAGTGGAACGTCGTCCAGCCGGCGGCGCGGCGGCACCTCGACGCGCGCGTCGAGCGGATCGAGCATTTCGGCAGCTACAATTGCCGCCGGCTGTACGGCCGCGGCACGGGGGCGTGGAGCGAGCACGCGACGGCGGACGCGGTCGACATCGCCGGGTTCGTGCTGGAGGACGGGCGGCGGCTGACGGTGCTCGGCGACTGGCGCGATGAGGGTGCGAAGGCGCGTTTCCTGCGCGAGGTGCGCGACGGCGCGTGCGGGTTGTTCTCGACGGTGCTGTCGCCGGACTACAACGCCGCGCACCGGGATCATCAGCACCTGGACCAGGCCGAGCGCGCCGCGACGGGCTGGCGGGCGTGCGGTTGAAGCGAAGCTCCTCCCCTTCAGGAGACGAGCTTCGGGATC
>DASVSW010000179.1:0-3792 GCA_036387895.1 Sphingomonas sp. | reverse complement strand
CGGCAACGCCGCCGCGACGCGCCGGACCGTCTCGTATACCGGCTCCAGCCGCTCAGGATGTCGGGCCAGACCATCGAGCGCATGGTCGACCAGAGCGGGCTCGAGCCGCGGCCCTTCGCCCGCGCCGAAGCTCAGGTCCTGGCCCAGCGCCCAGGGCACCATCAGGATGTCGGAGAACAGGATCGCGCCGTCGAAGCCGAACCGCCGGATCGGCTGCAGCGTCACCTCGGCCGCCGCGTCCGGGTCGGTCGCGAGCGCCAGGAAGCCGCCCTTCTCGGCGCGCAGAGCCCGGTACTCGGGCAGGTAGCGCCCCGCCTGCCGCATCAGCCATACGGGCGGCACATCAGCGCGCGCGCCGCGGAGCACGTCGAGCAAGGGCCTCACGACCAGGTCGCCCTGGGCGGCAGACTCATCAGGATCGCGTCGATGTTACCCCCCGTCTTCAATCCGAACAGCGTGCCCCGGTCGTAGACTAGGTTGAACTCGGCGTAGCGTCCGCGCCACTCCAGCATCCGCGCCTCGTCGGCGTCGGTGAACGGTTCGGCCATCCGCCGCCGCACGATGCGGGGATAGGCGTCGAGGAACGCCCGGCCGATATCGCGCGTGAAGGCGAAGTTCGCCGCGAAATCGCCTTCCAGATGATCGTAGAACACGCCGCCGACGCCGCGATGCACCTGACGGTGGGGGATGTAGAAGTAGTCGTCCGCCCATTTCTTGAAGCGCGAATGGTAGGCCGGATCATGCGCGTCGCACGCGGCCTTCAACGTGGCGTGGAAGTCGGCGGTGTCCTCGTCGCGCGGAAGCGGCGGGTTGAGGTCCGCCCCGCCGCCGAACCAGCGCTTGGTCGTGACCAGGAATCGGCAGTTCATGTGGACGGCGGGCACGTGCGGGTTGGCCATGTGCGCCACCAGGCTGATGCCCGTGGCGAAGAAGCCGGGATCGTCGGCGGCGCCGTGGATCGACTTGGCGAACTCGCCCTCGAAGGTCCCGCCGACCGTGGAGACGTTGACCCCGACCTTCTCGAAGACGCGGCCCTTCATGACGCCGCGCACGCCGCCACCACCGGGCTCGCCCGAGGGGTCGATGCGGTCCCAGGGCGTGTAGGCGAAGTCCGCGTCCGACCCGTTCTCGCGCTCGATGGCGGTGAACTCCGCGCAGATCAGGTCGCGCAGCTCCTCGAACCATCGGCGGGCGGCGGATTGTTCATCGTCCAGGGGCGGCATGGTCACGCTGCGAACAACTCCCTGATGCTATGGGGTGCGCGGGCGAGGAGGTCGCGCGCGAGGGCCGCCGGGTCGTCGCCCGATCCGGCCACATGCGCGTCGCCGTCCTCCGACAGGAGCTCGGCGCGGAGGACGCCGTCCTCGCCCGCCAGCGCCGCCACCGGCGAATGGCAGCCGGCGTGGAGCGCCGCCAGCAGCGCGCGTTCCGCCAGCACGCGCCGGTGCGTCGACGGGTGGTCGAGCGCTTCGATGAGCGCGCGGGTCGCACGGTCGTCGGCCCGCGCCTCGATGCCCACCGCGCCCTGCGCCGGTGCGGGCAGCATCTCGTCGAGCTCGATAGCGACGCCCACGTCAGGACGTCCGAGGCGCGCGAGGCCGGCCGCCGCGAGCAGCGTCGCATCGGCCTCGCCCGTCGCGAGCTTCGCGAGCCGGGTGTCGACATTGCCGCGGAACATCACGATGCGCAGGTCGGGGCGCATGCGGAGCAACTGCGCGCGGCGGCGTGGGCTGCTGGTGCCGACGACCGCGCCCTCGGGCAGCTCGCGGATCGACGGCGCGCCGATCAGCCGGTCGCGCACGTCGGCGCGGGGCAGCATCGCCGCGATCGCGATGGCGGCGGGGCGGATCGTCTCCACGTCCTTCATCGAATGGACCGCGCAGTCGATCTCGCCGCCTAGAAGCGCGCGGTCGAGCTCCTTGGTCCAGAGCGTCTTGCCGCCGATCTCGGCGAGCGGCCGGTCCTGCACCGCGTCGCCGGTGGTCCGGATCACGACGACCTCCACCTCGACGCCGTGCGCCGCGACCAGCGCGTCGCGCACCATGCCCGCCTGGACGAGCGCCAGCGGAGAGCCGCGGGTGCCGAGCCGGACGAGGTTCACGAACGCGCCGCCGCGTCGCCGCGTGGCGTTGCTGACCGATCGTGACGCGGCAATCAGATACTCCCCCGAGCTCGTGCCTCTGGCGTATGGGCGGGAAAACGCGCTGTCAAATAAACTGGACGAACGCGGGCGCATGTCGGGCTTGGCTTCCGCCCGATATCCCGCCTATGTTCCGGCCGTGCCTAGCGTACACGCCCTCGCCAATCCCGCCCGCTTCCTCAAGATCACGCGGCCGCTGACCCCGTTCCTGTTCTGGGCGGGCGCGGTGCTGATCGCGATCGGAACCTGGGCCGGGCTGACGCAGACGCCGGCCGATTACCTGCAGGGCGAGAGCGTTCGAATCCTATACATCCACGTGCCGACCGCCTGGCTCGGGACGGGCGGCTGGACGGGGATCGCGGTGTCGAGCGTCACCTTCCTCGTCTGGAGGCACCCGCTGGCCAACATCGCCGCGCGCGCCATCGCGGCGCCCGGCGCGCTGTTCGCGGGCCTCTGCCTCGCCACGGGCGCGATCTGGGGGCGGCCGACCTGGGGGACGTGGTGGCAGTGGGACGGGCGGCTGACGTCGATGCTGCTGTTGTTCTTCGTCTACCTCGCCTACATGGCGCTCGCCCGCGCGGACGCCGACCGCGGCGGCGACGGGCGCATCCCGGCGCTGTTCGGGATCGCGGGCAGCGTGCTCCTGCCCGTCATCCGCTATTCGGTCGTGTGGTGGAACACGCTGCACCAGGGACCGAGCATCACGCTGTCGGGGTCGACGATCGACGGGTCGCTGCTGTGGCCTTTGTGGTGGACGCTGGCGGGCTTCACCTTGTTCTTCGCGAGCGTCGTGATCATGCGGATGCGGGCGCTGCTCGCGACGTCGCGCGTCGAGGCGCGGATGCGGCGGATGGCGGCCGCGTGAACGCCTGGCCGTTCATCGCCGCGGCCTACGCGCTGACGCTGGGGGCGAGCGCCGCCGCCGCGCTCGCCGCGTTCGTCGCGATGCGGCGCGCCGAGTCCGCCGCCGACCGGAGCCGCCGGTCATGACGGCCAAGCACCAACGCCTGACGCTGGCGTTGCTGGCGGTCGCCGCCGTGATCGGCGCGGCGCTGCTCGCCATGTCGGCCCTGAAGGACCAGGCCGCGTTCTTCTACGCGCCGAGCGACCTCGCCAAGGCGCAGGTCGCGCCCGGCACCGCCATCCGCCTGGGCGGGATGGTCGAGCGCGGGTCGATCAGGAAGTTGGCGGACGGCGTCACGACCAGCTTCGTCGTGACCGACAACCTGTCCACCACGCCGGTCGCCTATCGCGGCATCCTGCCCGACCTGTTCCGCGAAGGATCGGGCGTCGTCGCCGAGGGGCGGATCATCCCCGGCGGCGCGTTCGTCGCCGACACCATCCTCGCCAAGCACGACGAGCGTTACATGCCGCCGCAGGTCGCGGGCAGGATGCACAAGACCGAAACGATCGGGAAGTGATCGGCGGCGCCCGAGGGTCCGGCCCGACGCGATCGGAAGCGGCCGGGGTCGCCGGATGATCGCCGAGGCGGGCCTCGCCGCGATCTGGTTCGCCGGCGCGCTCGCGCTGCTGCCCAAGGGCGGGCTAGAGGACGCCATCGACGAGGGCGAGCTCTCCGACATGCACCTCGAGGTCGTCTACGAGGTCGTCAACGTGGCCGCGGCGCTGTTCAACGGCGGCGGCGTGACCCA
>DASVSW010000178.1:0-5107 GCA_036387895.1 Sphingomonas sp. | reverse complement strand
GGTCGCCCTTCGCGACGGCCGTCGTGACGGCGGCGATGTTGCGCACCTGCGACGTGAGGTTCGCGGCCATGGAGTTCACCGAGTCGGTGAGGTCCTTCCAGGTACCCGCAACCCCCTTCACCTCGGCCTGGCCGCCGAGCTTTCCTTCGGTACCCACCTCGCGGGCCACCCGGGTCACTTCCGAGGAGAAGGCGTTGAGCTGGTCCACCATGGTGTTGATGGTGTTCTTCAGCTCGAGGATCTCGCCCTTCACGTCCACCGTGATCTTCTTGGACAAGTCGCCCGACGCAACCGCGGTCGTCACCTCGGCGATGTTACGCACCTGGCCGGTCAGGTTGTCGGCCATCAGGTTCACGTTGTCGGTCAGATCCTTCCAGGTGCCGGCGACGCCGGGCACCTGCGCCTGGCCGCCCAGCTTGCCCTCGGTGCCGACCTCGCGCGCCACGCGCGTCACCTCGGAGGCGAAGCCGTTCAGCTGGTCCACCATGACGTTGATGGTGTTCTTCAGCTCGAGGATCTCGCCCTTCACGTCCACGGTGATCTTCTTGGACAAGTCGCCCGACGCCACCGCGGTCGTCACCTCGGCGATGTTGCGGACCTGGCCGGTCAGGTTGTCGGCCATCAAGTTCACGTTGTCGGTCAGGTCCTTCCAGGTGCCGGCGACGCCTTCCACGCGCGCCTGGCCGCCCAGCTTGCCCTCGGTGCCCACCTCGCGCGCCACGCGGGTCACCTCGGAGGCGAACGAGTTGAGCTGGTCCACCATCGTGTTGATGGTGTTCTTCAGCTCGAGGATCTCGCCCTTCACCTCCACCGTGATCTTCTTGGACAGGTCGCCCGACGCCACGGCGGTCGTCACCTCGGCGATGTTGCGGACCTGCGACGTCAGGTTCGTCGCCATGGCGTTCACGTTGTCGGTCAGGTCCTTCCAGGTGCCGGCCACGCCGCGCACCTGCGCCTGCCCGCCCAGCTTGCCCTCGGTGCCGACCTCGCGCGCCACGCGCGTCACTTCCGACGCGAACGACGCCAGCTGCTCCACCATGGTGTTCACGACGTTGCCGATGCGCAGGAACTCGCCGCGCAAGGGGCGACCGTCGATCTCGACGGTCATCGACTGCGACAGGTCGCCCTTCGCCACCGCGCCGATGACGCGCGCGACCTCGGCGGTCGGCTGCACCATGTCCTCGATCAGCTCGTTGATCGAGCGGACCGCCGTCTCCCAGCTGCCCGTGGCGCCGTCGAGCCGGCCGCGCTGCGTGATCCGGCCTTCCTTGCCGACGACCATCGACAGGCGCTCGAACTCGCGCGTCATCTCCTGGTTCAGCTGGACGACGTCGTTGAACAGCGTCGCGATCTCCTCGTCCACGCCCTCGCCGTCCTCCGGCAGCCGGACCGTGAAATCGCCCTTTCTCAAGCTCCTGAGCGCGGAGACGAGCTGGCGGCGGTCGACGGTCTCGCGCGTGGTCTGGGTCTGCAACGGACGCTCCAACTGATTGGGAGAACAGGAAAACAGGGGGCCGTATAGCAGAACCCGCGGCCGCTGTGACCGGGAAAGTGACGGCTGGCGCCACCGATCGCAAGGGGTTGTGCGGGCGGAACGATCCGCTAGGCCGCGTCCGGGCTCGGATCAGGGATAAGCCGCCGCCGATGACGTCCGAACAGGAACTCGCCGGCTTCATCCGGTCGACCTTCCCGTCCATCTGGTCGCTCGAACTCCTGCTGTTCCTGCGCGCGCATCGGGACCGCAGCTGGAGCCAAGCCGAGATGGTGCGGTCGTTACGCGGCAGCGAGCTGGTCGTCGCGCGAAGCGCGCAGGCGCTGCTCGCCGCCGGCCTGGTCGACGTGGCGGCGGACGGCGCCGCCCGCTACGGTCCGGTCACGCCCGAGCTCGACGGCAAGGTGGACGCCGTCGCGCGCGAATACGCCCGAAGCCCGGACGCCATCCGCCGCGCGATCGTGCTGGGCGCTACGGGCGGCGGCGATCTGGCGGCGTTCGCCGACGCGTTCCGGTTGCGGAAGGATTGAGCATGCCAGACGTCTTCCCCGCCGCCGTCTACCTCCTCTGCTTCGCGACGAGCAGCGCCTGCGCCTACCTTCTCGGCCGCAGTTTCGGGCGCACGGGGGCGCGCCTGCTGCTGTGGAGCGCGCTCTGCTTCGTCCTGCTGGCGGTCAACAACCTCGTCCTGGTGATCGACCTCCTGGTGCTGCCCGATACGGACCTGCGCTTCCCCCGCGCGCTGCTGGCGCTTGCGGCCGTGTCCGTTCTGCTGTTCGGCTTCGTCTGGGACCTGGAGGAGCGTTGAGGCCGTGATCAGCTACGACTTCATCGCCGGCGCCGTCACCATGGGCTATGTCGTGGCGGGCCTGTTCTTCCTCCGCTTCTGGCGGCGGACGCGCGACCCGCTGTTCCGCGCCTTCGCCGTCGCCTTCTGGCTGCTCGGGCTGGGCCAGGCGCTGCTCTCGTTCGCGGCGGTGCTCGTCGAGGACCGGAGCTGGCTCTACCTCATCCGCCTGCTCGCCTTCCTGATCATCCTCGGCGCGATCATCCGCAAGAACCGGCCTACGGCGTAAGCCCCAGCACCGCCCGGTCGGCGGTGGCGGCGGCGAGCTCGGCCCTGGCCGACGCGATCCGGGCCGCGGCGTCGACCTGGCGGACGCGGGCGTCCGTCGCCGTCTCCTCGCGTTGGTTGACCAGGAAGAAGTCGCTGGACCCCAGGTCGAAGCGCCGCCGCTCCGCCTGCGCC
Organism: Sphingomonas sp.; assembly: GCA_036387895.1. Taxonomy (GTDB): domain Bacteria; phylum Pseudomonadota; class Alphaproteobacteria; order Sphingomonadales; family Sphingomonadaceae; genus Sphingomonas. The sequence continues at coordinate 2,366 of DASVSW010000178.1, read as the reverse complement.
AGCCTCTCGGCCAATTCGCGCTCCTGTTCGGCGATCGCGAGCAGCCGCTCGGCCGCGCCCACCGCGATCTGGATGCCCTGCACCTCCACGCCGATCTGTTCGCGCAGGAAACGCGCGCGCGTCTGAAGACCGTCGATCTCGGCGCGCGCCTCGGCGACGCGGCCCTTCGCCTCCCGGCGCTGGAGCGGCACCGAGAAGCGGAAGCCGGCGATCGCCTCCAAGGGGGTGCGCGTCGACCCGCTCAGCCCCTGGGGGCCGACGTCCTTGCCCAGCTCGCCGACCAGGTCGAGCCGTGGGCGAAGGTCGTTCTCCGCGAGCGCCAGCCGGGCCACCGACTGGTCGATGCGCGCCAGGATCTGCTGGAGGTCCGGCCGCTCCTGCACGATCGCGCGCGCCGACGGACCGGCCAGCGCGTTCGGATCGTCGGGCAGTCTTTCAGGGCCGACGAGCACGGGCAGCCCCTCCGCGTCCCGGTAGAAGAGCGACAACGTGTTCGCCGCGGCGGCGAAGTCCTGCTCCGCGCGGACCACCAGCCCGCGTCGGCGCACCAGGTTCTGATCGTTCTCGACGAGGAGGATCCGCGGCCGCGCGCCCAGCTCCACCTGCCGCTCCAAAGCGCCCCGGCGGCTCTCCGCCAAGTCGAGGAGCTCGCGGTAGGCGCGTAAGCGGAAGCCGGCGGCGACCCAGTTCTGATAGGCGTCGATCGTCCGCCGCTGGACGCCGATCGCCACCGCCGCCGTCTCGAAGCGCGCGATGTCGATGTCGCTGCCGGCGAGGTCGATCCGGGTCCGCCGCGCGTCGACCAATCGGTCGCGGAGCAGTGCGAAGAGCGCGCCCACTTTCACCTCGCCCAGGCGGTTGGTGAACGCTTCGTCCTCGTAGACCGGGAAGTCGCCGCGCGACAGGCGGTAGCCGCCGTACACGTAACCGCCATTGTCGCGCAGCGGCTGGGTCGCGCGGCCCTGGACGACCGTGCCGTCGTAATAGCCGAGCAGGCGGCTGCGGCCGTCGACATCGAACACCGTGTCGAACGCGCCCTCCGCCGACAGGGCGCGGCCTTCGGCCTGGCGGACCCGCGCCAGCGCCTCCACGATCTGCGGAGCCGATCGCGCCGAGGCGCGCAGCACCTCGTCGAGCAGCAGCGGCGGCGCGACCGCGACCGCGTCCGGGTCGGCTTCCGCCTGGACGACCGCCGGCGGGCTCTGCGCCAACGCGCCGGGCGCGGCGACGCAGGCCGCCAGCAGCAGTCCGATAAGGCGCGCGGTCATTTCGGCGCCTTGCCGACCTTGGACGCGACCTTGTCCTCGTCCTCCTTGGGACGTGCCGACGCGGCGCCCGCGCCCTGCCCGAAGTCGAGCGGGAAGTCGTTCAACTGCCGCCAGAGCTCGAAGCCGACCGACACCGTCTCGCCCTGCACCCAGCCGAACACCTTGCCGCCCAGCCGGACGAAGCGCCGGTCGGGCCAGGCGGGCTTGCCGGGCATCGGCTCGACCAGGACACGGAACAGCCCGTCGGGGCTGGCGGTCGGGTCGATGGTGCGGACCCGTCCGTCGAACAGCCCTTGCGCGATGGCGGGCCAGCCGCTGAACTGGATCGCGGGCCAGCCTTCGAACTCCAGCCGGACCGGCCGGCCGGGCCGCACCAGCGGGACGTCGCGGCCGTCGATGAACAGCTCGACGGCGCGGTCGACGCGCTCGGGCGCGACCACCGCGAGCACGGTGCCCGCCGACACCAGCGCGCCGCCCGCGGCCGCGTTGATGTTCTGGATGCGGCCGTCGCGGGGCGCGCGGACGAGCTGCGCCGACTGGCGGTTGAGCTGGATGTCGATGCGGTTCAGCTTGGCGCGCGACTCCGCCACCTTGGCGGCGCCGTCGGCGACCTTGATCTGCGCCTGTTCGTAGTCGCGGCGCGCGATCAGCCCTTCGGCCAGAAGCTGCCGGGCGCGGCCGACGTCGATGTTCGCGACCGCTTGCGACTGCTGGACGGCGGCGATCTCGGCCTGCACCTGCGCGCGCTCGGCGGCGAGGCGGGACAGGAGGTTGGGGTCGACGTCGACGATTCGCGCGATCGGGTCGCCGCGCTCGACATGCTGGCCGTCCTGGACGAACCAGCGCTCGACGCGGCCGGGAACGAAGGCCGACACCTCTTGGAGGCGGTCGTCCGGGTCGAGCGCCACGACCTGTCCCTGCCCCTGGGCCGTCTGCACCCAGGGCACGAGGAACATGATCAGCACCGCCGAGACGATGCCGAGCACGATCATCCAGGCGAAGGCGCGGGCGACGCGGGGCGGGCGCATCGTCGAGAGTGTCTTGAAGTGCGCGAGGCGGTCAGGCCGGTAGGGCATGGCCGGCCTCCTTCCGCCCCGC
>DASVSW010000177.1:0-7672 GCA_036387895.1 Sphingomonas sp. | reverse complement strand
ACCGTCGGCGGGAGGGACGGCGCGCGATCCGGCGTCGTGGCGCAGCCGGCGAGCGCGAGCGCGGCCGCCGCGACGTTGACGACCTTGACACGGAATCGACGTTCCGCGCGGCGCGCCGACGGCTCGCGGAAGGTCGGGGAGAGCCGGTGATCGCGCACGGTCATGGTCATGCGCGGAGTGAAGCAGGTCGGGGGCGGGTAGGACAGCCCCCGCCCGCGCTGCCCTCCCCTACCCCGCCCGGACCGTCTGTTCGATCACGCCGAAGATCGGGTGGTGGCGGTCGTCCTCCGCCCAGATGCGGACGGTGTCGCCGCCCTTCAGGAACGGGGTGACGGCCGCGCCGCCGTTGATCGTCTCCACGGTGCGGACCTCGGCGAGGCAGCTATAGCCTACGCCGCCGTCCGCGATCGGCTTGCCCGGGCCGCCGTCCGCGTCGCGGTTCGACACGGTGCCCGATCCGATGATCGTGCCCGCGCCGAGGTTCCTGGTCTTGGCGGCGTGGGCGATCAGCGTGCCGAAGTCGAAGGTCATGTCCTCCGCCGCTTCCGCGCGGCCGAAGGGCTGGCCGTTCAGGTCGACCATGAGCTTGCGGTGGAGCTTGCCGTCGCGCCACCAGTCGCCCAGCGCGTCCGGCGTCACGAAGACGGGCGAGAAGCTCGACGCCGGCTTGGACTGGAAGAAGCCGAAGCCCTTGGCGAGCTCGGCGGGGATGAGGTTGCGCAAGGAGACGTCGTTGGTCAGGCCGACGAGGCGGATCAGGCCCAGCGCGGCGTCACGCGACACGCCTTGCGGCACGTCGGCGGTGACGACCACCACCTCCGCTTCGAGGTCGCAGCCCCAGGCCTCGTCGGCGAGCGGGATCGGGTCGCGGGGTCCGAGGAATGCGTCGGAGCCGCCCTGGTACATGAGCGGATCGTGCCAGAAGCTGTCGGGCATCTCCGCGCCCCTCGCCTGCCGGACGAGCGCGACGTGGTTCACATAGGCGGAGCCGTCCGCCCATTGATAGGCGCGGGGCAGCGGCGAGGCCGCGTCATGCTCGTGGAAGCGCTCGCGCGGGATGACGCCGTGCTCGAGGTCCGTCTGCAGGTTGCGCAGATCGGGCTCCAGCCTGTCCCAGTCGTCGAGCGCGGCCTGAAGCGTCGGCACGATGTGGCCCGCGTCGGCGCACCAGGCGAGGTCGTTCGAGACGACCACGAGCTTCCCGTCGCGACCGTGCTTGAGGCTGGCTAGTTTCATCCGTGACTACCTCCCGTTTCGCCCGGCTTAGCGGGTCGGATCGGAGGTGGGTAGCCTCGGACCGCTTTCGGCCAGAGGGCGAAGGTGACCACCATAACAATAGTTACTTGACGCTCGCGTCAGCCCAACGCACCCTTCGGAAAACATCCGAAAGGACCGCGTCATGCTCACGCTCGACAACATCGCCGGCCGCTTCGCGTACAACGAGGACCATGAGGCGTTCCGCCAGACGGTGCGCCAGTTCCTGCAGAAGGAGGGCGTCCCCAAGGTCGACCAGTGGGAGCGCGACCGCTTGGTGCCCAAGGACTTCTGGCGCGCGGCGGGCGGGATCGGGATGCTGTGCCCGACCGTGCCGCAGGAATATGGCGGGCTGGGCCTCGACTTCGGCTATAACGCGATCGTCGACGAGGAGATGAGCTACAACGGCGTCCCCGCCGGCTTCTCGCTCCAGTCGGACATCGTCGCCGACTACATCGTCCATTACGGCTCCGAGGAGCAGAAGCAGGAGTGGCTGCCGCGCATGGTCTCCGGCGAGACCATCACCGCGATCGCGATGACCGAGCCGGGCACGGGCTCCGACCTCCAGTCGATCCGCACGACCGCCAAGAAGGACGGCAACCACTACGTCATCAACGGGTCCAAGACCTACATCACCAACGGCCAGAACACCGACCTGACGCTGGTCGTCGCCAAGACCGACCCCGACGCCAAGCCCGCCTGGCGCGGCATGTCGATCATCCTGGTCGAGAGCGACCGCGAGGGGTTCCGCAAGGGCCGCAAGCTCGACAAGATCGGCCAGGACGCGGCCGACACGTCCGAGCTGTTCTTCGACGACGTGCGCGTGCCCATCACCAACTGCTTAGGCGAAGAGGGCAAGGGCTTCGTCTACCTGATGAACCAGTTGCCGCAGGAGCGGCTGTCGATCGCGGTCGGCACCCACGCGTCGGCGCAGAAGGCGTTCGACGAGACGGTGGCCTTCACCAAGGAGCGCAAGGCGTTCGCCGGCATGGTGTTCGACTTCCAGAACACGCGCTTCACGCTCGCGGATCTCAAGACCAAGCTCCAGGTCGGCTGGGCGCATCTCGACTGGGCGATCCAGCGGCACCTGAAGGGCGAGCTGACCAACGAGGAGGGCGCGGCCGCCAAGCTGTTCCACACCGAGCTGCAATGGGAGGTGATGGACAAGTGCCTCCAGCTCCACGGCGGCGCCGGCTACATGAACGAGTACCCGATCGCGCGCATGTGGCGCGCCGCGCGCGTGTCGCGCATCTACGGCGGCACGAACGAGATCATGAAGGAGGTCATCGGGCGGTCGCTCTAGAGCGCCCCCCCTCGCTCCTACTGGCCGGCGGCCATCACCAGCTTGGGCGTCTGCAGATGCTGGCGGTGGTCGAAGCCGTCGAGGAAGACCTTGAGCGCGTCGAAGGCGAGCGGGTGCGAGATCAGATAGCCCTGCACCAGGTCGCAGCCCATCACCCGGAGCAGCGACAGCGCCATCGGGTCGTCGACCCCCTCGGCCGTCACCTCCATGTCGAGCGCATGGGCGAGGTCGATAGACGAGCGCACGAGCAGCGGATCGCGATGGCTCTCGACGAGGCCCGACACGAACATCTGGTCGATCTTGAGCTCGTGCGCGGGTAGCTGCTTCAAGTAGGACAGCGACGACAGGCCCGAGCCGTAGTCGTCGATCGCGATCTTCACGCCGGCCGCCGCCAGCATGTGGAGGTTAGCGAGCGCTCCCGTCGGATCGCCGATGACCGCCGTCTCCGTCACCTCGAATCCGATGCGCGTGCGCGCCTCGCCCAGCGCCGCCAGCGTGCGGCGGGCGAAATCGGGATCGGACAGGAGCACGCCCGAGATGTTGACGTAGATCGACAGGTCATGGCCCGCCTCGGCGAGCCGCGCCTGGTCGGCGACCGCGCGCGCCAGCACCCAATCGGTCAGGTCGCGGATCGCGCCCGTGCTCTCGGCCAGGCGGATCAGGCGCTCGATCGACACCGGCCCGCCCTCGCGGTCGGGCCAACGCAGCAGCGCCTCGGCCGAATCGATCGTGTTGGTGCGCGACCGCAACTTGGGCTGGTAGAGGAGGCGAAGCTCGCCCGATTCGATCGCGCGGCGCAGGCCGCGGATCAGCGCGACCTCGTCGCAGCCCTCCTCCGCGTCCGCCTCGTCGGCGAAACAGAGCACGGCGCGGCTCGTCTGCGCGGTCGCCAGCGCCGCGGCGGCGTGGTCGAGCACCTCCTCGCGCGTGATGCCCTCGACCGCCTCCGCGACGCCGATCTGGATCGACAGGTCGAACGTGACGCCGTCCACGGTGATGCGCTCCGACAAGGACGCGATCAGCGCTTCCAGCAGGTCGCGCGCGGCTTCCGCGTGGGGTGCTGCGAACGCGAACTCGATGGTGGTGCGGCCGGTCCGGCCGATCCCGCACGCCGGCAACGCGGCGGCGATCCGATCCCCTAAGTGGCTGAGGACGCGGTTGGCGAGACGGAAGCCGATGTCGCGCCTGAGCGTCGCGAAGCGGTGGACTTCGAGGATGCCGACATAGGCGCCAGGGTGGCAGACGTCGGGCGGCAGTTCGCGGAGCCCGGCGAACCACGGCGCGTCGGGGCCGCGCGCGGCGTCGGGCGCGCACGGCGGGTCGGCGTTCACCGGGGAAGACGAGAGCTTCACCGTTCCGCTGTGCCAGCCGGACCTGAAGAGAGCGTTAAAACCGCTCACGAGTCAGGGGCGGAAACGCGGGTCGGAAACCGCTCGGGAAACCCGCCGCCGGACCCGGCCGAAGCTGGAAAAACACGGCCTCCGCACCCATATAGCTCGTGTTCCCAGGAGGTTATCGGATGCTATCGCTTTCAGCGCGGGTTTCGCGCGGACCCAATAAGGGCCGGCCATTGGTGCTCGCCCGCAATCGACGCGGCAAGATCGTGACGGCCGTCGACAAGACGGGCGCGGGCCGGGTCGAGCACGACCACGAGGAGGCTGCGGCGCGGTTCGTCTACGAGCGGGGCCATGGCGCGTTCTTCAGCGCCACGGGGCGCGGCGCGCAGGCGGCGTTCCACAAGCCGCGGCGAGGCCGCCGGTCGGCGCGTTGACCGCGTCCGGCCCTTACGTCCTCGCGTTCGGCGACAGCCTGACGGCGGGCTACGGCCTGGCGCGCGAGATGGCCTTCCCGGCGCAGCTGGAGCGCGCGTTGCGCGTGCGGCGGCCCGGCGCGGTGGTGGAGAACGCCGGCGTGTCGGGCGACACCAGCGCCGACGGTCGACGCCGTTTGCCGCGCGTGCTGTCGCGGCTGACGCGCAAGCCGGACCTGGCGATCATTGAGCTGGGCGCGAACGATTTCCTCCGCGGCTTCGCGCCCGAGCGGACGCGCGACGACCTGGACTGGATGCTCGGCGAGTTCGAGCGCATGGGCATTCCGGTGCTGCTGGCCGGCATGGCCGCGCCCGCGTTCCTGGGCGGCTGGGCGCAGCGGTTCAACGCCATCCACCCCGAGCTGGCGGCCAAGCACCGCGTCCCCCTCTACCCCCATTTCCTGGCGGGCGTGGCGGGTCAGCGCGGGCTGACGCTGGCGGACGGCGTCCACCCCAACGCCCGCGCGATCGGGATCGTGGTCGAGCGCATCCTTCCCCATGTCGAGCGCGCGCTCGACGCCAACGAGCGCGCGGCAGCTTAGGCGGCCCGGCGCTCGGGAGTGAACGCCACCTCCAGCCGGCGGATCGCGTGGACGAAGTTGTTGGGCGCGACGTCGTAATCGCCCGACCAGCGCATGTCCGGAAAGCGCGCGAAGATCTGGCGGTAGCTCTCCTCCAGCTGCAGCTGCGCCGCCAGGCGCCCGATGCAGATATGCGGGCCGTGGCCGAAGGCGATGTGCCGTTCCGCGTTCTCCCGCCCGATGTCGAACCGGTCGGGATCGGGGAACACGGACGCGTCGCGGTTGGCCGCGCCATAGTACATGATCACCTTCTCGCCCGCGGCGATGCGCTGGCCGGCGAGCTCGACATCCGTGGTCGCGGTGCGGCGCATGTAGATGACGGGGCTGATCAGCCGTGTGACCTCATGGACGGCGTTGGGGAGCAGACCCGCGTCGGCCATCAGCCGCGCCTTCTGGTCGGGGTTCTCGGTGAACAGCTTCATCGCGCCCGACAGCGTGTTCCGCGTCGTGTCGTTGCCCGCGAAGACGATCAGCAGCCAGGACCCGTCGAGATAGGTGTCGGGCAGCGGCTCGCCGTCGACCTCCGCACGGGCGATGGCGGTGAGGAGGTCGTCCTGCGGATCGGCGCGGCGCTTCAGCAGCATCTCGCGGCCATAGGCGAACATCTCCTCGACGTTCTTGTTGAACAGCTGGATGAACGCCAGCAGCTGAGGGCTGAGCGCGTCGGCGGGCGTGTCCGCCTGCTCCAGCGCCAGCTGCTGCGCCAGTTCGAGGAAGTGGATCCAGCCGACGAACTTGCCGCGGTCCGCTTCCGGCACGCCGAGCATCTCGCACAGCGTGAACACCGGCAGATGGCTGGCGAACTGCCCGACGAGATCCGCTCGGCCTGCGCCCGCCATGCCGTCGAGGAGGCGCGTGACCTCGGCGGCGACGCGCTCGCGTAGCCCGCGCATGTAGCCGGCGGTGAAGAAGGGCATATGCTCGCGGCGCAGCTGGCGATGCGCGGGGCCGTCGAGGTTGATCATCGCGTTCATCGACGCCGCGAACAGGAGGTCGCCGCCGCGACGCTCGGGCGGCGGCAGCGCCATCAGGATGCCGCCGCGCTCCGACGAGAAGACGGCCGGGTCGCCGTTGACGCGCTGGACGTCGGCGTAGCGCGTCACCGCCCAGAAGCCCGGATTCCCGCGCGGCTCGGGATGCCACATCACCGGCGCTTCGTCCCGCATCCGCGCGAAGTCGCCGAACGGCTGCCCCTTGGTGAACGAGGCGAGATCCGTCAGGTCCACGCCCTCGATCGTCGGATAGGCGAGCGGATGAGCGGGTCCTCCCGCTCCGTCGACGACATGCTCGCTGACCAGCCTCATCGCCCGTTCCCCTGTGCCGACGTGTTCCGTAACTTTTCTTACGCCGGCGAACGTGTCAACCTGCCGGAAAGTCGGCGGCGAGACCGACCGGCTGCGCGCGACGGGGAAGGACGTATGGACGAAGCGGCCGAGAGGCGGATCGCGGAGCTGGAGGCCAAGGTGGCCGGGCTGTCCGCCGAGCTGGAGGCGCAACGGTCGCGCACGTCGCGCTGGGTGCGCGGGATGGCGGACGCGATGCCGGTGATGCTGTCCTATGTCGACCGGACCGGCCGCTTCCGCTTCGCGAACAAGGCCTATGAGGACTGGTTCGGACGCCCGGTCGGCGAGATCGTCGACCGGCACGTGTCCGAGGTGATGCCGGCGGACGCCTATGCGGCGCGCGAGCCCTACATGGCGCGCGCGTTCGCGGGCGAGCGGGTGCGGTACGAGGCGGCTTTCCCGCACCCGACCGGGCTGCGCCACACCATCATCGACCACATCCCCCATGCCGAGCGCGGCGTCGTCCACGGCTTCTACGCGCTGGTGCGCGACGTGACGGACGAGCGGCGCGCGCTGGCGGTCGCGACGGAGAGCGAGCAGCGCTTCCGCCGGATCGCCGACAGCGCGCCCGTGCCGATCTGGGTAACGGCCCCCGACCGCACCCGCGAGTTCGCCAACAAGGCCTATGTCGAGTTCCTGGGCGTGCCCTACGAGGCGGCGCTGCGGTTCGACTGGCGGACGATCCTCCACGAGGACGACCAGGCGCGGATCGTCCGGGAATCGACCGCGGGCGAGGCGTCGGGCGGGCGCTTCACGCTGGAGGCGCGCTATCGCCGGGCGGACGGCGAGTGGCGCTGGATACGGTCGGTGTCGCAGCCCCGGTTCGACGGAGCGGGCATGCCGGAAGGCTTCATCGGCGTCGCCGAGGACGTGACGGAGAGCCGTCGCGCCGCGGAGACGGCGGAGGCGCACGCCGCGGATCTGGCGGCGCGGGTCGACCGGCGCACGCGCGAGCGCGACCGGCTGTGGGACCTGTCGCGCGACCCTATCACCGTCACCGACCGCGACGGCGTGTGGCGGAGCGCGAGCCCCGCCTGGACCGCGATCCTGGGCTGGTCGCTCGACCGGCTGATCGGACGGACGGGCGAGTGGATGACCCACCCCGACGACCTGGAGGCGACGCGCGCCAAAGCGGAGCACGCCATCGCCGGCGGCGCGGTGCGGAACTTCACCAACCGCTTGCGCGCGGCCGATGGCGGCTATCGCTGGATCAGCTGGAGCGCGGTGCCGGAGGGCGACAGCGTGTACTGCGTCGCGCGCGACGTCACGCTGGAACGCGAGCGGGCCGACGCGATGCGCCGGATCGAGGAGACGCTGCGCCAGAGCCAGAAGATGGAGGCGCTGGGCCAGCTGACGGGCGGCGTCGCGCACGACTTCAACA
>DASVSW010000176.1:0-9069 GCA_036387895.1 Sphingomonas sp. | reverse complement strand
ATGCGTTGGATCACGCGGACCCGCGGGTCGCGCCGGGCGAGCTCGCGCGCGGCTTCGGCGGTGCCGTCCGGGCTGTCGTCGTCGACGAAGATCGCTTCCCAGGAAACGTCCGTAAGCGCCTGTTCCAGCACGTCGATCAGGCGCGGCACGTTGGCGCGCTCGTTGAACACGGGCACCACGACGGCGAACTCGAGCGGCCGGGCGGTCACAGGGCGGCGAGCACCGCGTCGCCCATCGCTCGGGTCGTGTCGCCGCCGCCGAGATCGGCCGTGCGCCGCCCGGAGGCGATCGTCGTCGCCACGGCGCGCTCGACCCGCGACGCGGCGTCGGGCCGGTCCAGCGAGTGGCGGAGCATCATCGCGGCGGAGAGGATGGCCCCGCACGGGTTGGCGACGCCCTTGCCGGCGATGTCGGGCGCGGAGCCGTGGATGGGCTCGTACAGGCCGCGCGTCCCGGCGCCGAGCGAGGCGGAGGGCAGCATCCCGATCGAGCCGACGCACATCGACGCCTGGTCCGACAGTATGTCGCCGAACAGATTGCCCGTCAGGATCACGTCGAACCGGCCGGGGTCACGGACCAGCTGCATCGCGGCGTTGTCGACATAGAGGTGGTCGAGCGCGACATCCGGATGGTCGCGTGCGACCTCCTCGACGACGTCGCGCCACAGCTGCGACGTCTCCAGCACATTGGCCTTGTCGACCGAGGTCAGCCGCCGCGAACGGCCCCGCGCCGCCTCGAAGCCGACCCGGGCGATGCGCGCCACCTCCGCCTCGTCGTAACGCATCTCGTCATGGCCTTCGCGCAGGCCCGCCGCGGTGCGACGTCGGCCCTTGGCGCCGAAATAGACGTCGCCGGTCAGCTCGCGGACGATCAGCAGGTCGATCCCGCGGGCGATCTCGGGGCGCAGCGCCGACGCGCCCTCCAGACCGGGGAAGAGGCGCGCCGGGCGGAGATTGGCGAACAGCCCGAGCTCGCGGCGCAGCCCCAGGATCGCCTGCTCCGGGCGGAGGCTCCGCTCCAAGCGATCGAACTCGGGGGCGCCGACCGCGCCGAACAGGATCGCGTCGGCGCGCGTCGCGAGCGCCAGCGTCTCGGGCGGCAGCGGATGACCCGCCTCCCGATACGCCGCGCCGCCGACGGGCGCCTCCTCGAACCGCATGCCGAGATCGAGCGCCTCGAGAACGCGCCGCGCCTCCGCGGTCACCTCCGGACCGATGCCGTCGCCGGCCAGGATCGCGATCAGCGGCTGTTCCATGACTTCACCCCCCACCTCAGCTTTGCCGGGCGCCGGCGCGTCACGCAACGGCGCGCTTCAGCATGTCGAGCAAGCGGCCTCGCGCCGCCAGCACGTCGGCGGCGCGGTCGTGAAGCACGTCTCGCGTCAGGAAACGCTCGGTGATCCGCAGGCCGTCGAGGATGTCGGGCCAGTCGGCCTCGCCGCCTTCGCGCAGGAAGGTCGGCAGGCGGTACAGCTTGTCCTGGTGGCCGAACCCCGCCCCGCGGGAGACGGCGGCGCCGCTCTTGGGCGACACATAGGCCAGGTCCTCGGTCGCGCCCGTCACGACGCAGCGCTCGAGATCGAGGCCGAAGCCGAGCTCCGCCAGGACGACCAGCTCGTAGCGCGCCAGCGCCGCGGCCCAGCCGCGCGCCGACAAGGCGGCCTCGATCGCGTCGAGCGTCGCCGCCAAGGCGTCGTGGATGCGCGGATAGGGCTGCGCCTCGGGCAGCGCCACGGCGGCGAGCGCGGTCGCCCATTGGAGCGCGGCGGCGGGCAAGGGCTCCTCGTGGAGCGCCGCGCGGCTGCGGATCAGCTCGACGGTCAAAGCCGCGAGCTGCTCGCCCGTCCGCGCGCGCCACTCGCCGAGCACCAGGTTCGCGGGCTGGAGCACCGGCCGGATGCGACGCGAGCGGCCGCCGCGGACATAGCCGGGCTGGACGCCATGATCCCGCGTGAGCGCGCGCGCCACGACGCCGTGCTCGCCATGCGCGCGGGTGGACAGGACGATCGCGTCGGCGCGGATGTGCATGGGTTCGAAGTGGGACGGTCGCGGCCACCGCGCAACGGCTCAGGCGCGGCGCAGGCGCTTGACCGCGACGCCGAGCGCCGGATGCGTCGCGACGCGCTTCGTCGCGGCGACGGCGCCGTCCCAGGCCCGGAGCGCCGCCAGCGCCGCGCGGTTGGGCCAGGTCGCCCGGAGCAGCAGCAGGTCGGCGCAGGCGACGCCCGCCGTCGCGAACTGGCGTTTGTGCTGCCCCTCGCCCTCCGTGAAGTCGAAGCGGCGGAACCGGCCCTCGGCGAACAGGTCGGCGAAGGCGGCCGCGTGGAGGACGGTGCCGGGCGACAGCTCGGCGAAGGCCGGGTCGTGACCGACATAATCGTAGCGGAGCGTCGCGCCGTCCGCCGAGCACCAGAGGTAGGCGACGGGCCGCTCGCCCAGCAGCAGCAGCCACGCCCGCACCCGGTCCTCGCCCGCGAGCCGGTACATGTCGCGGAGGAAGCCGGCGTCGTCCGGAAGCCCCTCGCCCATCAGGCGTTCCTGATAGGTCAGCTCCGCGAGCGGCCGCGCCAGCGCGTGAAACTCCGCCAGTTCCGCAGGGCTGCGGTACCGGAGAATGCTCATCCCGTCAGTATGTTGCTCTAGCTTCTTCCGCTTGCGCTTCAACGCCGATCGGGCGTTGCCGCTCAAGCCGGCGAGCCACGCGTCATGGCCGATGCCGAGATCGGTCCAGTAGCGCGCGTAACGCTGGCGCACCTGGGCGATCATGCCGCGCGCCGTGAGCCCCGCCAGCGCGTCGTCGGGCAGCGAGGTGAGGATATAGCCGTGCTCGCCCGGTACGAGCGCGGGCAGCTCCGGCGCGGCGCCCTCGATCGACTGGTCGAGCGACAGCGCGACGCGGCGCAACCGCCGCGGGATCGAGGCCAGGGTCCGCGCCCCGATGCGGAAAGGTAACCCCTGCACCGTCGCGCTCACGCGGCGCGCTCCGCCACCCAGTTCGACCAAAGCTGTTCCGCCTGCCGCCGGCGCGTACGCCACAGGCTGGGGCCGAGCGGGGCGTCGTCCCGGTCGAGCGGCAGGTCGGGCCGGTCGGCGAAATGCGCGGTCGGCAGGACGTCGCGCCTGGCGTCGAGCAGCGCGCACAGCGCGTCGAAGCGGCGGACATGGACGGCGTTGGCGTGCGTCCCGGCGCGGTTCGACAGCTCGAACGAGTGGCTGACGATCGTCGCGACCGCGTGGTCGCGCGCCGCGGCGTGGTCGAGCGCCGCCCGCATCTCCGCGGCGGACAGCGCGCAGATCTGCATGGTGCGCAGGCGCCCGGGCGCGTCCTCGACCACGCCGACCGGCACTTGCACGACGCCGCGCCGGACGGGCGCGATCCGTTCCGGGTCCAGCCCGATCGCGCTCGGCGCCGGGTGCATCGCGCCGTTATGACTGCTGTCATAGGCGAACCCGAGCGCGGCCAGCGCGTCGAGCGTGCAGTCGTCGGCCGCGTAGCTGCCCGCCCGGAACGCGATCGGCCGAGGCGCGCCCGCCGCCACCAGAAGCTCGGCGGCGCCCGCGATCAGGTCGCGCTGCGCCGCCAGGTCGTAGCCGTTGATCTCGTCGCAGGCGGGCGGACGCATGCGGTCGGCCGGGTCGGCGTTCGACCATTGGCCGTGCCAGTGCAGCTGCACCTCCTGCCCCGCCTCCAGGATCGCGCCGACGACGCGCCGGATCGGCTCGAGGCCGAACGCCATCGCCGGCATGGGATCGACGAAGAAGCACGCCTTAAGCCGGTGCTCCGCTAGCCGGCGCAGCTGGTACGACACGCCCACGCCCGCCGGCTCGATCGAGCGCGCGTAGATCGCCTCCCAGTCCAGCCCCTCGCGGTAGCGGCGGAAGGAGAATTCGGTGTCGACGGTGAGGAAAACGGCTGTCACACGCGCGGAAATAGCGCGGACGTGGTGAAGGAACAGCTACCGCGAGTGGTAGAAGTCGTACACCTGCTGCGCCACCGCCGCGCTCACGCCCGGCGCCTTCTTCAGGTCGTCGAGGCTCGCGTTCCGGACAGCGCGCCCGGTGCCGAAGTGCATCAAGAGCGCCTTCTTCCGCGCCGGCCCGATGCCGGGCACCTCGTCGAGCGGGCTCGCGCCGATCGCCTTGCGCCGCTTCTCGCGGTGCGCCCCGATCGCGAAGCGGTGCACCTCGTCGCGCAAGCGCTGTAGGTAGAAGAGCAGCGGCGAGTTGGTCGGCAACGTGATCTCCCGCCCGTCGAGCAGGTGGAACACCTCGCGTCCGTCGCGGCCATGGTGCGGGCCCTTGGCGACGCCGACCAGCGGCACGTCTTCGATCCCCATATCTTCCAGCGTCTCGCGCACCGTGTTCAGATGCCCGCGACCGCCGTCGATCAGCACCAGGTCGGGCCATTCGCCGCCGTCGCGGTCGGGATCCTCGTCGCGGGCGCGCGCGAAGCGGCGCTCGAAGACCTCGCGCATCATCGCGAAATCGTCGCCGGGCTTGGTCTCCGCGCGCTTGATGTTGAACTTGCGGTACTGGCCCTTCCGGAAGCCCTCAGGCCCCGCGACCACCATCGCGCCGAGCGCGTTGGTGCCCTGGATGTGGCTGTTGTCGTAGACCTCGATGCGGTCGGGCGGCTCGGGGAGGCCGAACAGGTCGGCGACCTCCCCCATCAGCTTGGCCTGGGTGGTCGATTCGGCGGCGCGGCGCTCCAACGCCTCGACAGCGTTGCGCTTGGCCTGCTCCATCAGCCGCCGCCGGTCGCCGCGCTGTGGCACCGAGAGCGCGATCTTGTGCCCGGCGCGCTCGCCCAACGCCTGCGCCAGCAGCTCGCCCTCGGGCAGCTCGCGGTCGAGCAGGATCGACTTCGGCGGCGGCACCTCCTCATAGAATTGCGACAGGAACTGGAGGAACACCTCCTCCTCCGGCACCTCGGCGGTGTGCTGGGGGAAGAAGCTGCGATGGCCCCAATTCTGGCCGCCGCGGATGAAGAAAGCCTGCACGCCCATGACGCCCTCCCGCACCGCGAGCGCGAAGACGTCGGCGTCGCCCACCCCTTCGGCGTTGATCGCCTGCGTCCCCTGGACGAAGGTCAGCGCCTTCAACCGGTCGCGCAGGATCGCGGCGAGCTCGAAGTCCATCGCCTCGGCGGCCGCCTGCATCTGCGCGCCGAGCTTCGCCTGCACCTTGGTCGACTTGCCGGCGAGGAAGTCCTTGGCGTCGCCGACCAGCTCGGCGTAGCCCGCCTTGTCGATCCGGCCCGTGCAGGGCGCGGAGCAGCGCTTGATCTGATAGAGCAGGCACGGCCGGTCACGCGTCTTGAAGAACGCGTCGGTGCAGGACCTTAGCAGGAACAGCTTCTGCAACGCGTTAAGCGTGTTCGTCACCGACCCGGCGCTGGCGAAGGGGCCGTAGTAATTGCCCTCGTACCGCCGGACGCCGCGGTGCTTCTGCACGCGCGGGAAGTCGTGGTCGACGCGGAGCAGGATGAACGGGAACGACTTATCGTCGCGGAGCAGGACGTTGTAGGGCGGGCGGTAGCGCTTGATCAGCTGCGCCTCGAGCAGCAGCGCCTCCGCCTCGTTGTTGGTCGTGACGATCGTCATGGCGCGCGTCTGCGACACCATGCGCTGGAGCCGTCGCGGAAGGCCGTTGACCTGGGTGTAGTTCGCGACGCGCTGGCGCAGCTGGCGCGCCTTGCCGACATAGAGGACCTCGCCGCGCGCGTCCTGCATCCGGTAGACGCCGGGGCGCAGCGGCAACGTCTTCAGGACGTTGCGGATCGCGGCTATGCCGGCGTCGAGGTCGGGCGTGTCCGACCCGCGGACGGTGTAGGCGGACTTCTCCTCGTTGAAGCGGTCGGGCGTCGGGGCATCCATCCGGTCCACTTAGGATTCCCGCGAGTCGTCCGCTAGGCCATCCGCTCGCGCACGACGCGCTCCAGCACGGTCAGCGGCATGCCGCCGAGCGCCAGCACGTCGTGGAAGCGCTTGAGGTCGAAGCCCGGCCGCTTCTTCGCCTCCTCGCGCAGGCGGACCCACACGGTGTGCCCGATCTTGTAGCTCGTCGCCTGGCCCGGCCAGGCGCAGTAGCGGTCGATCTCGTTCTGCCCGCGGCCGCGGGCGATGCCGGTGGTGGCGAGGAAGTAGTCGGTCGCCTTCTCCCGGCTCCAGCGCTTGGCGTGGAGGCCGCTGTCGACGACGAGCCGCGTCGCGCGGAACAGGAGCGACTGGAGATAGCCGACCCGCCCCAGCGGGTCGTTCTCGTACACGCCCATCTCGTCGGCCAGCTGCTCCGAGTAGAGCGCCCAGCCTTCCGAATAGCCGCTGAAGCCACCGTTACGCCGGATCAGCGGGATCGACGCCGACTCGAGCGCTGTCATCACCTGGTGATGATGGCCGGGGATCGCCTCGTGATAGGTCAGCGTGGCCAGGCCGAACTTCGGGCGATCGAACGTGTCGCGCAGGTTGATGAAGTAGGTCCCCGGCCGCGCGCCGTCGAGCGAGGCGGCGCGGTAATAGGCGCCGGCCGACCCCGCCTGGATCGACGGGGGCACGCGCTGCACCTCGACGCGGGCCTTGGGCATGACCGAGAAGGCGCGCGGCATCCACGCCTCAGTCGCCCGGATCTGGCGGTCGAGCATCGCGAGCAGCTCCGCGCGGCCCGGGTCGGTGTTGGCGAAGAGCTGGTCGGGACGCTTGTTGAGCGCCACCAGCCGCTCGCCCACGCTGCCCTGCGACATGCCCTGGTGGCGAAGGATGGCGTCGATGCGGCCTTCCAGTTCGGCAACCTGCTCCAGGCCGAGCCGGTGGATCTCGTCGCCGTCCATGGCGACGGTGCTCGCCGCCTCGGCTGCCGCGGCGTAATAGGCCTGGCCGTCGGGCAGCCGCCACACGCCCGCGTCGTGCCCCGCCTTGGCGCGGAGCTCGGTCAGGAGCGCGCGCTGGCGGTCGAGCGCGGGGAAGACCTCGCGCTCGACGATCGACGCGGCTCGCTCGGCGTGGGTCGCGGGGAGGTTCGCCGCTGCCAGCTTCGCGGCGAAGGAGCGGACCAGCGTCGTCTCGGCGGCGGGCTGGTCGCGGAGCGTCGCCATCTGGCGAAGCGCGGTGTCGAGCAGGAAGTCGGGCGCGGACACGCCCCGCGCGGCGTCGGCGCGCTGGCGGGCGGTCTCGTCGTCGAGCGACTTGGGGAAGGCGGACAGGCGCGCGAGATAGGCGTCCGCGTCGGCGGCGGTCGCCACAGGGTGCTGCCCGTCAAGGAAGTCGGGGACGTCGCGGTACGCGCCGGTCAGCTGGCTCAGCACATAGGGGGCGTAGCGGCCGCCCGCCGAGCCATAGGCGAAGCGCTCGCCGCCGGTGATCGTCCGGTCGAGCTGGTAGTCCACCACGTCGTAATCGAGCCGCGCCGATTCGGAGAGGCGGGCGCGGTCGAAGCGGCGCAGCTCGGCGCGCTCCGCCTTGGCGCGGGCGAGCTCGCGGACGCGGTCCTCGGCCGAGCGGTCGGACAGGCGCGCGCGGAGCCCGGCGCGCTCGCCGATATCGAGGCCGAGGCTGGTCGCGGCTTCGGGGCTGTCCTGGAGCCGGTCGTAGAAGAAGCGGTCGAGGGTCGCGCGCAAGCGGGCATCCTCCGCGCCGGCGGGCGCCTGGGCCAGGGCCGGCGCCGTGAGGGCGGCCGCGCTCGCCCCGGCGATGAAGTGACGACGATCCATGCGATCCGCTCCGTTACCGTTTTCGGATCGGGAGTGGAGCGTCGGCGCGATCCGGTCAATCAGGAGCGACGGGTCATGCGGGGGAGAAGAGCTTGGTCCCGACCACGCCGATGACGGTCAGCGCCATGAAGCAGCCCTGCACGAGCGACACCCGCTCGCCGAACAGAATCACGCCGCCCAGGATGACGCCAACGGCGCCCAGCCCGCCCCAGATCGAGTAAGCCGTTCCCGCCGGCAGCCCGCGCATCGCGAGCGCGAGCATGCCCATCGTCGCGAAGCTGAGCACCACCGGCACGGCCGCCGCGGCCCAGGTGCCGACGGTGGACGCCCATTTCAGGCTGAGCGCCCAGCAGACCTCCGTCACGACGGCGAGGGCGAGGATGAGCCAGGACATGGGAACGCCCTCCATCCAGAATTAGTGCTCCCGCGAAGGCGGGAGCCCAGGGCGACGAACGTGCGGGGCGCTACTCCGGGTCCCCGCCTTCGCGGGGACCCGAAGGCGTCAGTGCGGCCGCCCGAGGCCAGCGATGGTGCGGTCGACCAGGTGGCGGTCGGCCGACGCGTCGACATGGTCGCGCATCAGCAGCGCCGCGGCCTTGACGGCGGCGTCGGCGGCGGTGGCGCGGACCTCGGCCATCGCGATGCGCTCGGCGGCGGCGATCTTGTCCTCCGCCATCTTGGCGCGGCGGGCCATCAGCTCCTCCGCATCCTTTTTCGCCTTGGCGATGATCGCATGCGCCTCGGCATGGGCGTGGCTGCGCACCGTCTCCGCGTCCTTGTGCGCCGAAGCGGCTTTCGCCTCGTACTCGGCGCGCAGCGCCTCCGCCTCGGCGCGGAGCCGGGCGGCGTCGTCGAGCTGACGGCGGATGTCGGCGATGCGCGTGTCGAGCGTCGAGCCGATCAGCTTCGGCACGCCCTTCACGAGCATGATGAGGAGCACGACGAGCGACGCGAGCGCCACCCAGCCCGTGGTGTCGAGGCCGAACGCGGTCGCCTCGACGGTGTGGGTCGCGCCCTGGTGGACCTCGGCGGTGAGCGCGTCGCCGCCATGGCCGGCGTTCTCGTTGCGGAGCGGCTGGTTCTCCGTCGCGTCCGAAAGATTGGCGGCGACCGCCGCGGAGCCGGAATGCGGATCAGCCATTCGCCATCACCCTGCGCACGGCGGCGTTCGCCGCGTCGGTCCCGACCTGCGCGCCCGACAGCTTGGCGACGAGGTCGCGCGCCGCGTCGGCCGCGATGCCTTCTAAATTGCCCATCGCCGACGACTTCGCCTCGGCCACGGCGCGGTCGTGGTGCGCCATGCGCACCGCCAGATCCTGGTCGGCCGCCTTGACCTGATTTTCGAACGCCGCTGTGGCGCGCGAC
>DASVSW010000175.1:0-2669 GCA_036387895.1 Sphingomonas sp. | reverse complement strand
CCCATGGCGGTGGCCAGCCGCTCGCGCGTGCCGCCCTTGTCGATCGGGTGGGCGGCCGTCGAGCGCCGCCATTCGGACACGCCCGCGGCGAAGACGCGCGCGGACGGCAGCTCGCTCTCGCCATGGACCTTGTAGAAGGCGTCGATGTCCTCCGCCTTCCAGAAATCGCGCTCGAACCGCGCCATGTCGCGCCGGGTGCGCCGGATGCGCACGACGAAGCCGATGATGATCGCCCAGGTCCAGACGCTGGCGAGGAGCAGGCCGATCATCACGGCCTTCACCACCCAGTCCGCCTGGAGGAAGAGCGCGACGGGCGACAGCGTCGCCGCGTCGGTGTTGAAGAACGGGTTCAAGTCGCCTCCCCTTCGGCCACGATCTGTCGGTATCGCGCGACCCATTCCGCCGGCTGCCGTCGCGGCCGGCCGTCGGGGGCGACCAGCGCCACCGTCAGCTCCGCTTCGGCGAGGATGGCGGCATCGCGCATGACTGCCTGATGAATGACGACGTGCGCCGCGCGGACCTCGCGCAACCGCGACACGACCAGGAGCGCGTCGTCGAGCTTGGCGGGACGGAGATAGCGGATGCCGAGCCGAGCGACCGCGTAGGCGCCGCCGCCCGCCTCCATGTGCCCGCGCTGGTCGACACCCGCGAGGCGCAGCATGTCGGACCGCGCCCGCTCCATGAAGCGCAGGTAGTTGGCGTGGTACACGACCCCGGAAAGATCGGTATCCTCGAAATAGACGCGCACGGGAAAGCGGTGCTCCGCCCCTGCGAAGCGGCCTTCGCCCGGGCTGTCGCGGCCGTCCTCATCCATCGCGCGGTTGCTTAACGCCTCCGGTCGGAGGCGCAACCCGCGATCGCCGCGAGCGTCAAGGCATCCGGAGGACGACCGGGTCCACGCGGAGGCGCGGCCCAGGCGAGATCGGGGCCGAGGTCGGGGCCGGGGTCGAGAGCGCGAGCGCGGAAGGGCGCGCGGGCGCCGCGGCGATCACCACGGGCGCCACGTGCGCGGTCTGGCGTCGCCACGCGTCATAGGCGCGGTAGAAATCGGTGAACGGCCGGTCGAGCTCGGGCAGCCGCTGCGCCGCGAAGGCCGGCAGCGCCGCGTCGGGCACCGTCTCGATCTCGACCAGCAGCGCGTCGGCCGTGGCGCAGAAGCCGGACCTCGCGGGCGTCTGCGAGAAATGGTTGTAGAGCCTGGTCATCGCGTCGTCCCAGCGGTCGAGCCAGTCGCCGCCGGCGGCGCGGTACTGCGCCTCATAGGCCTTGCGCGTCTGCTCGAGCGCCGCGCCGCGCGCCTTCAACAGGGCGTTGTAGCGCGCGACCGTGGCCGCCTCGTTCGCCCCGCGGCAGGCGAGCGCCGCGACGTTGAGCCCTGCGCGCAGGTGCCAAAGCGCCGCTTCGGGCGACAGCCCGCGGTTGGGCGACGGATAGCTGCCGTCGGGCAGCGCGGACGGCACGCGCATGCCGGGCGTGGCTCCGGGCGGCAGCGCCGCGACGGGCTTGGGCGCCGGAGCCGGTGGGGGCGACGGGGCCACCGCGACGGGGACGGGTCGACCGACGCAGGCGGCGAGCGCCAGCGACAAGGCGGGAACGACGATCAGGCGCATCACGACTCTCCGGCTCCCCCTTGAGCGCGGACGATAGCGTTAACTGGTTAACCGGAGGTTCCCGCGATCGGTTGACGTCAGGGCATCGGACCCGAGACCGCGGCCATCAGCACCGGCGCCGCGGACGGCGCGGCGAGGGCCGTCACGACGGCGGGCCTCGCCTCGGACGCGGATGCGGTCGGAGCAGGCGCGGACGTCGGGGTCGATGCGACGGCGGCGACCGCCGTCGGCCGGCTCGCCTGCCACGCCGCCAGCTTCGCCTGGAACGCGCCGAACGCGTCGTAGAAGGCCGTGAACGGCGCTTCGAGCCGTTCCAGCGCGGCCCGCGACCAGGCGTCGAAGCCCGACGGCTCCACGACCGCCTGCTCGGCCAGCACCGCGCGCGCTTCGCGGCAGAACGCGTCGCGCGCGGGCGCCTGCGCGAAGAAGTTGTAGAGCCGCGTCATCGCGTCGTCGTGCCGCTGCCGCCAGGCCTCGCCGTGGCGCGCCTGATAAGCGGCCTCCGCGCCCGCGGACGCCGCGGCCAGCGCCGCCTTCCGGTCGACGAGGAGCGCGTTGTAGCCGGCAACGGTCGCCGCCTCGCCGTCGCCCCGGCAGCCCAAAGCCGCGACGTTGAGCGCGGCGCGCAGGTGCCACAGCGTTTCGGGCGCGGAGAGCCCGCGATTGGGCGTCGCCCAGCGCCCGTCGGCGTCGCGCGCCGGCATGGCGTAGGTGATCGGCACGCCGCCCGGCGGCGTCGGCGCGGCCTCCTCGGCGACGGCGGTCGTGTCCTGCGCCATGGCGGGCGCGGCGAGAAGGAGCGCGCCGACGAGCGGCGCGCCGAAGCGTGCGGTGATCATGTTCAAGCCCCCCTGAACCGGAGGCCGCACCATCAGGCGGGCGACGTCACCCCCGGCTTACCGGAACCGGATGACGCTTCGTTCACCACGCCGACGTCACGAGGTCGTCGTCGCCGATTCAGGCCGCCCGGCGGTCCAGCGCGTGGGCGGCCTCGGCCAACAGCTCGGCGACGATGTCCGCCGCGGGTTCTTCGCGGGTGACCATGCCGACCGACTGGCC
>DASVSW010000174.1:0-3171 GCA_036387895.1 Sphingomonas sp. | reverse complement strand
CTCGCGCGCCGACACGACGAGCACCGGTGCCGCGGCGGCGAGCCGCCCGACAAGCTCCAGCCCGTCCTGATCGGGCAGGCCAAGATCGAGTAGCACCAGATCGGGCCTTTCGATCGCGAGCAGCGACACCGCCGCGCGCTCGTCCGTCGCCTCTACCACCTGATAGCCGCCCCGCGTCAGCACCGCCCGGAGTAGGCGTCGGATCCGCGTCTGGTCGTCGACCACCATGATCTTGGCGCTCACACTGTCTCCTCCTCCGGCCGGACGAGCAGCGCAGGCGGGAAGCGCAGGGCGAAGACCGCCCCCGCCCCGTCCTCGCGGTTGCGCGCGCTCGGCTCCACGCCCATAGCCGCCGCGAAGCCCGCGACAATGGCTAGGCCGAGACCCGTTCCGCCCTTGCGGTCGGAGCCTTCCAGTTGGGCGAACTGCTCCCACACGCGCTGCTCTGCGCCGGGTGCCAAGCCCGGCCCGCGGTCGACTACGCGGAGCGTCAGCCCTTTGGCGTCTATCGTCGCATCAACGGCGACCGCGTCTCGGGCCGCGCCATGGCGGGCGGCGTTGTCAAGCAGATTGAGAAGACAGTGGTGCCGCAGTCGCGCGTCGGCGCGCACCAGCGGCAAGTCGAGCGCGACCTCCACGCGCAGCCGCTCGGGCGACAGCGAGCGCGCCACGTCGCGCGCCGCCGCTTCGACCGCCTCCGCCAGGTCCACCGCCTCGATCCGCAGCCGGATTGCCCCGCCTCGATACGGATCATGTCGAGCAGGTCGGCGATGTAGCGGTCGAGCCGCCGCCCCTCCGCCTCGATCATAGCGACCAGTCCCGCGGCGCCGCCCGCGCGCAACTCCGCCGCGGCGGCGAGGATCGCGGTCAGCGGCGTGCGCAGGTCGTGCCCGACGGACTGGAGCAACGCGCCGCGCAGGCGGTCGCGCTCACGCAGGGCGGCGACGCCTGCCATCCCATCCTGCAGCCGCTGCCGCTCGAAGGCCACGGCCGCCTGCGCGAGCATGCCGTCGAGCAGCGCCTGCTCCCCGGTCGCAACGGGAAACCGCCCGTCGTCACGCGCCAGGCCCAAGACGGCCGCCGTCCGCCCGCGCTCGCCGATCGGGAAGAAGGTCCAGTCGGAGCCGAACGGATCGCCCGTGCCCCGCCCGGCGGGCCGCCAGCGCGGTCGCGGCCGCCTGCGCCGTCAGCGCGTCCAGCAGCGGCGCGGGTGCGGGGGCGAGCGCCTCGACGCCGGGGCCGACGGCCAGCGCATCGCACCCGAACACCCGGCCCGCGCCCGTCGCCACAGCCTCCCGAGCGCCGCGCTGTCCGGCGCGGCGGCGATGCCGCTCGCGAAGCTGGCGAGCGCCGCCTGCGCCTCGGCGCGATCGACTTGCGCCCGCGCCCGCGCCGCCGACCCACTCGTCGCCAACGCCACGCCCAACAGCGTCGCCACCGTGACGAGGTCGCCGGGGTCGCTCACCGCCAGGCTGCCGAACGGCTCCGTCCAGAAGAGATTGTACGCCGCCGCGGCAGCGACGGCCGCGACCAGGCCCGCTGCGCGCCCGTATCGGCTCGCCGCTGCGATGCCGGGCACGAGAGCGAGCAGGTCGGCCGCCGACGCGGGCAGTCGGCCGCCGGCGAGACAGCCGACCGCCGTTACGGCCGCGACCATCGCGATCCCCTCCCCATAGCCGCGCGACGCCGTTCTGCCCGCTATCCCCACCTGGTCGACGCGCTGGGGAGCGCTGTCGAGGCGGCTTTACGCTTTCCTTCCGCCGCAGCCCCACTCCGCCCCTCGCTCCTTTACGGCGATGCTCCCCATGTCACGCAGGCCGCGATCCTTTCCGGAGCACCCGCTTGAATGCCACCGCCGCCCTGCCCGCCGCCCCCGACCTGCCCGCCGCGCGCCATGGCCCATAGTCGTAGAGAGCGCACGAACATGCTTCTGCTCCGCGCCCAGGCATGCCCAGAATCTGCCCAACAGATATTGTCGAAACTGGCAATTTCTGGTCGAATCTGGCCGAAACGGCGGCGTGCCAACCTGAGGTCCAGACGTGAAAAAGCCGCCTTCCCATTGGAAAGGCGGCCTTTTACCTGGTGGGCGTGGCAAGGATTGAACTTGCGACCCCTGCGATGTCAACACAGTGCTCTACCACTGAGCTACACGCCCGTGAGGAGAGCGCCACTAGCCGCCCCCGCGGCCGGGCGCAAGCGTTTCAGTTGAGCCCGGCCTGATCGTGCTCGAACAGGCGGTCCACCTCCATGACGAGGTCGCGCAGGTGGAACGGCTTGGACAGCACGCGCGCGTTCGGCACCGCGTCACCCGCCTTCAGCGTCACCGCCGCGAATCCGGTGATGAACATCACGCGCAGATCAGGGGCCATCTCGCCCGCCTTCTGCGCGAGCTCGATCCCGTCCATCTCCGGCATGACGATGTCGGTGAGCAGGAGGTCGAACCGCTCGGTCTCGAGGAGCGGGATGGCGGCGGTGCCGCGGTCCACCGCCGTCACGGAATAGCCCGAACGCTCCAGCGCGCGCGCGAGGTATTCGCGCATCACCTGGTCGTCCTCGGCCAGCAAGATCCTGATCATTCCATCCCCGGCGTGTCGTCTCGCCATCGGTTATGCCGCAACCGGTTAAGAATTGCAGTAGCGGCGTTGCGGACGGGGATGGCGGCCCCTACCCTTCCCGTCGATGGACGCGGGCTTCGAACGCTATGGCGCGGCGACGCCGGACAGCCCGGTCGTCCTCTCCGTGCCCCATGCCGGCCGCGACTATCCGGCCGCGATCCTGCCCCTGCTGCGCGTCGGCCCCGCCGGCCTGCGCGCGCTGGAGGACCGCTATGTCGACCTGGTGGCCGACCGCGCGCGCGGGAAGCTGACGACGTTCGTTCAGCGCCTGCCTCGCGCCTGGATCGACTTGAACCGCGGCGAGGACGAGCGCGACCCGCAGATCGACGAGGGCGCGGCGCCGTCGACGCCGTCGGCGCGCTCGACCAAGCTCAGGAGCGGGCTGGGCCTGATCCCGCGCCGGGTGCCCGGGGCGGGCGAGATCTGGCGGCGCAAGCTGTCGGACGCGGAGGTGTGGACGCGGATCGCGCGGGCGCACCGGCCCTATCACGCCGCCTTGAGCGAAGCGCTG
The DNA here is from genome assembly GCA_036387895.1 of Sphingomonas sp. Lineage (GTDB taxonomy): Bacteria > Pseudomonadota > Alphaproteobacteria > Sphingomonadales > Sphingomonadaceae > Sphingomonas. The sequence continues at coordinate 45 of DASVSW010000174.1, read as the reverse complement.
ACGGCGGCGCGGGCGCGCTTCGGCGTCGCGGTGCTGCTAGACCTC
>DASVSW010000173.1:0-3373 GCA_036387895.1 Sphingomonas sp. | reverse complement strand
GCCGCCCAGCGCGATGATCACCAGCGCGTTGACCGACAGGTTGGCGATGGGGAGGTACAGGTTCATGCGGCCGCCCGCCCCCTAGCGGTTCGAGACCGGAGATGCGAGCGGATCAGAAGTCGGTTCCGATCGACACCGCCGGCCCGGACCCCGGCCGCGCGCCGCCCGCGATCCGCTGGCGCCAGTCGGCGGTGACGCGCAGGGTCTTGCCTGCCACCGCGGTCGCCAGCCCGACGCTGGGTCCGACGTCGAGCCGCTCCGCCCCGCGTTGCGCCCCGCCCCACGCGCCCAATCCCACGTCCAAGCGGACCGGGCCGACCGCCGCTACCGGACGCGAAGCGCGGGCCGCCGCGTCCACGAAGGCCTCGGCGCGGTCGCGCCTGATCGCGCCGGCCTGTCCGTAAGCCTCCAGCCGCACGCCGCCCGGCAGCTCGCGGTACAACCCGCCGATCAGGCCGACCGACGGCCCGCCCCGGCCGCCGTCGAACGCGAAGCGCCGCTCGACGAACAGGCGGATCGCGCCGCCCGCGAGGCGCAGCTCCGCTCCCAGAGCGGCCTCCTTGCCCCGCTGCCCCAAGGGCGACGCGAAACGGCCGACGATCGCGACCCGGCGCTCCTCGTCGAGCGCGTAGGCGAGGCGCGCGCCGGCCTGCGAGCCGCCCAGCTGGCTCGTGCTCAAGCCGCCGGCCGATCCCGATCCACGCGCGATGGCCCAGGCGCTCCCGCTCCAACGCGACGGCGAGGTCTCGGCGGGCGGCGTCGGCGGCAGTGGCAGTGGCAGTGGAGCTACGAGCCGCGCCTCCTCCACCGGCGGCGTCACAGTATCGATGACGCGACCGACTTGTCGGGCGATATCGGACGACGGACTCGGGCGATCCGCTGGCCGGGGCGCGATGAGCGCCAGATCAACCGCAGCGGCCACCGTCGGCGCGCGCCGGTCAGTTTGCGCATCGAGCGGGCGTATCGGGGCGATGCGGTTTTCGACGCGGGACGTCGTCACGACGGGCGCGAACGGAAGCGCCGCGAAGCCGGCGGGCTTGGACAGCAGCCGCGGCGCCACGACATCGTCGACCGGCAGCAACAGGACCGTGCGCACGCCGATCCAGCCCACCGTGAAGACGCCGAGGAAGCGGAGCGGCCGGCCGGCCCTCACGCTCCCCGTTCCGCCAGCGTCGGGAAGCGATGCGCGGTCTTGTCCCAGACGGTAGCGCCGCCGCTGAGCATCTTCATGTAGCGCCGCACGGCGCGGATCACCGCGAGCAGCGCGATCAGGTTGCCGACGACCACCCGCGGCACGGCGCGCACGCCTTCGCGCCAGCCGTAAAAGCGCGTGGTGAACGCGACGCGGCAAGCGAGCCGCCAGAGCAGGAACGCGAAGTTAAGTTCGATCAGGCGGACGAGCAGCGGCTCGAGCGGACGCATGGGCGCGTCCGCCAGCCAGTGCGCCGCCGCCGTGGTCGACCAGAGCGGGATGACGAGGTAGCCCGCGGCGAGCACCAGCATCGCCAGCGGCGCCCGGCGGTCCCGCGCCCGCATCCAATGATCGGTGAAGGCGAGCGGCCGGCCCCAGCCCATCCGGTCCCAGCCGGCGAGCGCGATCCCGTTCATCCAACGCGATTTCTGCCGGACCGCGGAAAGCAGGTCGTCGGGGAAATAGGCTCGGGTCGCGACGAGGTCCCCGCCGTCGGCCACCCTCGCCAACCGGGACGTGTAGCCCAGCTGCGACAGATGAAGCCCGAGTTCGTAGTCCTCCGTCAGGCTCTGCGGGTCGAACGGCGCCCCGCCGCGGCGATCGGCGAGCGCGTGCAGCGCGTCGCAGCGGATCGCGCAGCCCACCCCCGCGAGCGGCAGGCCGGCCCCGATCATCCCGCGGACGACCATCAGCTTGGCGTGCGCTTCGGCGAACTCGTCAGCGTACACGCCGGAGATCGGCCACTCCTGCTCCCGGATGAGCGGCTGGACCGGCAGCTGCACCATGGCGTGGCGGTCGAGGAGCGCGTCGTACACGCGCAGCTCGGCCGGATGGACGACGTCCTCCGCGTCGTGGAGCACGACCGCGCGCGTGCGGACGCCCTCGGCCGCGTCGTCGGCCTGCAGGGCGCGCCACAGGGCGTTGAGGTTGTCGCCCTTGGTCGTCGGTCCGTCCCCCGGGCCGATCACGAGGCGGACGCGCGGCTCATCGGCGGCGACCGCCGAAACGGCGTCGATCGTGCCGGGATCGTTCGGGTAGACGCCGACGTAGATGCGGTAATCGGGATGGTCGAGCCGCGCGACGGCGGACCGCAGCATCGCCCCGATCACCGACACCTCGTCCCACGCCGGCACGAACACGGCCAGGCGCCCGGCCGTCGCGGGTTGCGGAAGCGCGTCCACCGCTAGTCTCGCGCCCCGGCCGCTCAGCCGACGCGCGATGTAGATCAGGTCGATGACGAGATCGTCGAGCCCGCCGACCAGAAAACCGAAAGCGGCGAACAACAGGACTTCGCGCAAGGAGGCGTCCAGCGCCCAAAGTCCCCAGCCCACCGACGCCCCCGCCTGTTCCAGCGGACGGACCTTCGCGGCAAATGCTCCGCGACGCAATCCGGATCGGGCGAACCATTTCGGGGCGGACGCGTTCGACGCCGCGGATCCCACCCCTTTCGGGATCGGTGCCGGGAACGGCACGGCCGCGCCGACGCGTAGCATGCGGCGCGGCCGATGCCGGGCGACCGTCAAAGGCCGCCCGGTCCGGAGCCGCTTACCAGTAGAAGCCGCGGATCACGTCGAGGACGATGCCGCGCCGGACGTCGACCAGCAGCACGTCGTTGTAGTGACGCACCCAACGCTGGTTCCCGAACGCCCGCGGCAGACGGAAGCGGTACGGATCGTTGATCCAGTAACGCTGCGAGTAGAAAGGCGCCGCGACGCGATAGCCGGGGCGGAAGCTGTTGTACCGGAACGGCGCCTGCCATGCGCCCCCGCGGTAGAAGCCACGGTTGCGGTCGCGGTAGGCGCGCCAGTCGTTGCGGCCGAAGTCCCGGTCGCGCAGGTCCTCGCGATATTCGCGGCGGGCGTCGCGCAGGTCGCCGCGCGCGTCTCGGGCGTCGCGCCAGTCGCCGCGCCGTTGCGCGTCGCGCAGTTCGCGGCGTTCCTCGCGGATCTCCTCGCGGTCGCGGCGCAGCTCGCCGCGCGATTGCGCGCTCGCGGCCGCGGGGACCAGCGCGGTGGCGGCGAGCAGCGCGGCGGTGATCAGGTTACGCATGATCGAACACTCCTCATCCGACGGAACCGACAGGGCCCCGTCTCGAGAAGCGGTCTAGGCGCCCGCCGCTGAACGCGTTCGGAACGCCTCCGTAAGCTTCCAGCAAGCCGCCGATCAGGGATTGGTGCGTCC
>DASVSW010000172.1:0-14211 GCA_036387895.1 Sphingomonas sp. | reverse complement strand
CGTCGCCGAAGCGCTGGGGCTGATGGACCGCATCGACGTGATCGAGGGGACGCTGGGCAAGGCGTTCGGGGTGATGGGCGGCTACATCACCGGATCCAAGAACCTGTGCGATTTCGTCCGCAGCTTCGCCAGCGGCTTCATCTTCTCGACCGCGCTGCCGCCGGCGGTGGCGGCGGGCGCCGTGGCGTCGATCCGCCACCTCAAGGAGAGCCAGATCGAGCGCGTCCGGCACCAGAACCGGGTCAAGATCGTCCGCCAGCGGCTCGACGCGCTGGGCATCCCTCACCTGCCGAACCCCAGCCACATCATCCCGGTGATGGTCGGCGACCCGCACCACGCCAAGATGATCAGCGACTGGCTGATGGACAATCACGGCATCTACGTGCAGCCGATCAACTACCCCACCGTGCCCAAGGGCACCGAGCGGCTGCGCATCACGCCGTCGCCCGTCCATACCGACGGCGATATCGACCGGTTGGTGAGGGCGTTGAGCGAGATCTGGTCGCAATGCGCGCTCGCGCGGCGCGACATGGCCGCCTGATCGGAAAGGACCGCGTCCCTCACCCGATTTCCGGTCCGGTGAGGGAAGCGGGGCGGGCAGACCGGCTTGCGATCTTCTAGTCGTGCAGGCGGCGGCGCAGGTTCCAGAGCGCCAGCGCGACGCCCGTCAGCGCGATCGGGACGGCGACGGCCATGGCCGCGTCGTGATGGAGCCCGGGCACGGCGTGGAGGACGTAGCTCGCGAGCGCTACAAGGTAGTAGCTGATCGCGACGACCGACAAACCTTCGACCGTCTGCTGCAGCCGTAGCTGGAGGTCGGTGCGGCGGTCCATCGAGGTCAGGAGATCGCGGTTCTGCTTGGCCAGCGCGATGTCGATGCGGGTGCGGAGCAGCTCGCTGGTCCAAGCCGCGCGCTGCGACAGGTTCTCGAGCCGGGCGGAGAAGCTCTCGCACGTCCTGACGGCCGGCGTCAGCCGCCGCTCGGTGAAGTCGGCCAGCGTCTGGTGCCCGCGCACCGCGCCGATCTTGAGCGACGCCAACCGGTCGACGCTGAGCTGCGCGTAGGCGCGCGTCGCGCTCATTCGGTAGCGCGTCTCGGCCACCAGGCGCGCCAGCTCGGCCGAGAGGTAGGTGAGCTCGTCGAGGAGCCGGTCGTCTTCCGACCGGCGTTCGGAGACGGCGCGGGTCAGATCGGCGAGGCGCCCCTCCAGGCCGGAAATGGTCGGCGACAGATGCTGCGCGAGCGGCAGCCCGAGCAGCGCGACGTTGCGGTAGTTGCCGAGCTCCTGCAGCCGCTGCACCAGCTGCGCGGGCTCGTCGCCGGCGAGGTCGCGGTCGAGGATCAGCAGGCGGCCGTAGCCGTCGGGGTGGAGCCGGAAGTCGGACAGGATCCGCGCGGCGCCGTCCGCGACGTCGCAGACCACCGTCGCCTCCGACGAGAACCATCCGTCCCGTTCGGCCGGCGTCGGGTCGGGCTCGTCGCGCGCGGCCAACGCGATCTGCGTGGCGCGGAGCACCTCGCCGGGCATGCCGTCGAGCACGGCGGACAGCTCCGGCTCGAAATGGGCGGGATCGAAGGGCGCGTCGAACGGGCCGTCGCGGAGCAGCGTGTAGCTGGCGAACTCGGTATGGCCTTCCCACACCAGCGTCACCCCTCCCCAGCGGAGCACGGCGTATTTGGCGGCGATCGGCGTCGTCAGCCGACCGGCTGCGGCCAGCGCCTCCATGTGTCGCCGGGCGGCCTCGCCGCCCTTCTCGCCCAGCACCGTCACGATCTGCATCAGCCGGCAGGGCGCCGCGAAGCGGGGCAGCCGACGGACGTGCATCTCCTCCGAGATGGCGGCGCGCAGGGCGTGGTCGGCGATCACCTCCCGGACCGGCCTGCGCCGGGGCCTGCGCCCGAACCCGCGCCACGCCCGGGGGGAGCGGCGCGGGCCGGGGTCATCAGCGGGTCGCGGCCGGCGCGGTCGTCGTCGGCGGCGACGCGCCGCTCTTCTCCGCCATCGAGGTCGGATCGTTGTACGCCGCGGGCACCGCCTCGGCGGCGTTGGGGCCGCCCACGGGCTGCGCCACGGCCATCGCCGGCCCCCTGAGCGACGGGGCCTGCGCGATCATGCTCACGCCGCCCAGCGGCTTGGCCAGCCCTTGGTGGCAGGTGGTGCAGTTGACCTTGTACGGGTCGCCGTGCGGCCCCTTGCGGTTGGCCGGGAACACGGACGTGAGCGGCGTGATGTAGTTCTTGTTGGCGTCGCCCACCATGCGGATGCCGTAATAAGCCGTGCCGCGCTGCGCCGAGCTCAGGTTCCAGGCGCGGAACGACTGGCTGTTGTGGCAATAGGTGCAGTTCACGCCCAGCGCGGTGCTGACGTGCATCATCAGCCCGTAGCTCGCCTCCGCGTTCTTGATCGACACGGCATGGTCGGGCGACGCGAGCCCGCGGCTCGACGCGACCCGGATCTGGTTCTCGCCCTGCCCGTTGAAATAGGCCGCGAACGGATCGGACGGCAACGACGCGTAGCCGACGTTCGGGTCGGGCGTGTTCTGGCCCCGCTTGTTCCCCAGGATCGTCGAACGGTCGGGCGTGCGCGCCGCCACCGTCCAGACGTTCGCCGGCACCGCGTTGCCGCGGTGGCAGGTGTAGCAGGTGACGCCCGTCTGCTTGACGTGGCTCGACCAGCGCGAGTTGATCGTCCGGGTCATCTGCAGCATGCGCCGCGCCACGACCTTGGTGTACTTCTCGTCGGACGCCATGTTCTCGGGGTTGTGGCAATAGTTGCAGCCGGCCTGTTCGGCCGACGCGTCGGCGGGGACGACCCATTGGGTCATCTGCGCCATCAGGTGGTTGAACCGTTCCGCGCTGACCGCGCCCAGCACCTGGACGTTTTGATAGGTCTCGGCGGCCGTTGGCCCGCCGTCCGCCGGCAGCGGATAGGCTTCGGCCGGGATCGCGGTCGCGGCGGCGACGCTGCTCCGGTCGACGATCTGCTGGATGCCGGCTCCGCGGAAGCCGGTCTGGGTCGAGTCCTTGGCGCCCGGCTCGCAGCCTGCGAGGACCAGGGCCGCCGCGCCGACGCCCAAGGTGACATGTCGGTTCATCGCGATGCTCCCGGCAGGGTGGCGGGATCGACGACGCCCGTGTCGGGATAGCCCGGCGCGATGCCGTTGGTCACGCCCCAGAGGTACCAATTATCGACCACCGTGCCGGTCAGCAGGATGCCGATCCCGCCCGTGATCGGGCACAGCACCGCGAACCACCACGCCCAGCGGTGGATCGACTCGGCGGTGGCGTTGAAGCCCATCGTCCAGCGCCAGAACAGCATCCCGCGCTCGAAGGCGGTGCCGCGGTCGGTGATCTGCTCGATCTCGCGCTCGGCGCCGTAGCGGCCGGTCGCGAGCACGGTGGCCCCGTGCATCGCGAACAGCAGCGTCGACCCGTAGAGGAAGACGATGGAGAGCGCGTGGAACGGGTTGTAGAACAGGTTGCCGTACCGGATCGAAAAGGCCGCCGTCCAATCCAGGTGCGGGAAGATGCCGTAGGGCACCGCTTCGGCCCAGCTGCCCATCAGGAGCGGGCGGATGAAGCCCAGCGTCAGGATCAGGAAGATGCCCGCGCCGAACGCCCAGGCGACATGGTTGCCCATGCCCAGCGCCTTGGCGCGGCGGAAGGTGCGCAGCCACCAGAGGATCAGCGCGGCGGTCATGAAGAAGCCCGCCATCTGCCACCAGCCGCCTTCCGCGAGCGGCACGAAGGGGGTGAAGCCCCATTCCGGCCCCGGCGGCTCGAGCGCCAGCCAGGGCAGCTGGCGGACGAACTGGATCGGGTCCCAGTCGACGCTGGCCCACATGTTGAGCCCGATGATCTCGAAGGACAGGAACGCGCAGACGAGCGACGCGATGCCGAGCTTGCCGAGATAGATCGGGCCGATCTGCGCCGCGCCGAGCTTGCCGGCCCAGTAGTTGACGAAGCCGGACGAGCCGCGGACGAAACTGCCCGTCCGGATCACCGGACCGGTTTCGAACGGTCCGCGGAGCTGCACCTGGGTGAAGACGTTCTGATAGCGTAAGCCGAGCATGACCTATTCCCCCCTCACGACCAGATCGGCAGGTTGAGCCACCAGGACCACCATTCGGGCCATCCGCGCGTCCAGAGCGGCCCGGAGATGATGATGCAGATGGCGCTCCAGAACCCCGCCGACAGCGCCAGGAACAGCCCCAGCCGGTGGATGCCGAGCGTGCCGATCGAATAACCGATGGTGTCGCGGAAGAAGGCGTCCTCGTATTCGGGCGACTTCACCGGCTCGCCTTTGGGCGGGTTGACCGCGGACAGCACCAGCGCGCCGTGGAACGCCAGCGCTCCTCCCGTGACGAAGAAGAAGCTGACCGCCAGCATGTGCGCCGGATTGTAGTGGAAATGGAGATACTGGTAGCCGGTGTTCGACACCCAATCGAGGTGGCTGAAGATGCCGTAGGGGAAGCCATGCCCCCAGGCGCCCAGCATGAAAGGGCGGATCACCACCAGGCTGACATAGGCGAAGATCGCGAAGGCGAAGGCGAAGGGCACATGGTAGCCCATGCCGAGCTTGCGGCTGATCTCGACCTGCCGGAGCGCCCAGGAACTGAAAGCGATGATCGCGCAGATCGTGATGATCTGCCACAGCCCGCCTTCCAGGAGCGGCGCCAGCGCCAAGCCGTAGCTGATATCGGGCGGGGCGATGTTGATCAGCCAGGGGTTCCACGTCGTCCCCTGCGAGGCGCCGTAGAAGATGAGCAGCGTGCCCAGCAGCGCGGAGATCGCGGTGGTGACGCCGAAGAAGCCCACGTAGAAGGGGCCGACCCAGAAATCGAAAAGGTCGCCGCCGATCAGCGTGCCGCCCCTGACCCGGTATTTGCGCTCGAAGCTCAGCAGAGCCATGGCCACACCACGCGACCGTCGCCTAGCGCCGGATCGCCCTTTCTAGAGTATCGCTCGTCCCGAACGGGCGGTCCTCGGTCCGGATGACCGGGACCCCCCATTCGGAACAGCCCGTTCGGTCCGTTCAGGTGCCCGTCGCGGCGGGCGCCACTTGGGCGGGAGCCGCCGTCGCCACCCCGGGGGCGGTGCGCGGACCGTCAAGCCAGTTGAACCGGTTGGTGCTGAGCAGGATGAAGTGGATCAGCAGCGCCAGCACGAACAGGAAGATGAACAGCGCCACCAATGAGCGCCGCGGGTCGAAGATCAGCCAAACTCTCCACATCGTGTGGTTCCTTTCTCTTGTGGTCCTAATCTCGATGGTTCGAGATCAGAGCCAGGGACGCCAGTTCCACACCAGGAAGTGGGCGACGATCGCCACCAGCGTGAAGATCAGGAAGCTGGTGATGAACAGCTTGTGGAACTCCTTGGCCTCTTCCGGGCTGAGATACGCCCCGGGTCCTGCCCGTTCGTCCTCTTGAGGTCTCATGTCGGTCATTTCACGTCTCCTTTATTCCCGACGGGGACCGGAGCATCGCATGCGCTCCCCGGCGGCATCCGCGCAGGCTGGACGCCGGCATGGATCGGTGCGCCCGCGGACGCCCGTGACGGGGCCGGCGGGAAGATGGGGGCCGCGCTCACGAACCGCGGCTTTCGATGATGGCGAGCGCCAGGCGCTCCGGAGTGACGGACGCCTCGCCGGCGCGGCGCGCGGCGCGCTCGGCGGCGTCGCGGATCCGTTTGGCGGCCGAGATGCGGACGAGCACCGGCTCGCGCTCGACCACGGCGTCGAGCTCGGACTTGGCGGCCTCGTCCCACAGGAGCTCGCGCTCGAGCCGGGCGGGCGTCGGCTCGACGCGGTCGAGCTGGCCGGCGAGCGGCAGGATGTGGAAGAGCGCGTCGAACAGCGCGTTGCACACCTCCTGGATCAGGTAGGTCGCGCCCGCATATCCCATGAAGGGCGTGCCGGTGTGGCGGCGGATGACCGCGCCGGGGAAGCTCGCCGGGATGTAGACGCCACGCGCGCCGGCTTCCGCCATGTACATGCGCTCGTTGAAGCTTCCGAACAGCACGAGCGGCGGGTTGGTGGCGATCTGGTCCTTGATCGCCTGGTTGTCCGACTTGGCGCCGGCGCAGCGCGACACGGCGAAGGCGCAGGGCAGGCCCATGTCGTCCTCGAGGAACTTGCGGATCCCGCGGGCATAGGTGTCGGTCGCGACGATGCCGAAGCTGGCGGTGCCGAAGAAGTCCTGCGTGACCGAGCGCCACAGGTCCCAGAGCGGCTTGATCGTGGTGTGCTTCTCGCGTTCGATGAACGGCTCGGGGTCGAGGCCGGTCAGCTCGCCGAGCTTGCGCAGGAACAGCGTGGTCGACTCGAGCCCGATCGGCGCCTGGAGGTAGGGCCGCTCCAGCGCCTCGCAGAGCCCGCGGCCGAACTCGCGGTACATGCACACGTTGACGTTCGCCGTCGCGAGCTTCTTCACGTCGGCCAGGTGGCTGCCGAGCGGGAAGGTCACGCCGACCTCCGCGCCGATGCCCTCGATCAGCCTGCGGATCTCCGCCAGGTCCGACGGCATGTTGAACACGCCGTACATGGGGCCGATGATGTTGACGCGCGGCTTCTCGCCCTCGCGCAAGGGTTTCAGCGCCGGCACCTTCTTCGGCCCGAACTGGGTCCAGAGCCATTTCAGCGCGCGGTCGCCCGACTGCCACTGGTCCTCGTCGATCGTGCGCGGGAGGAAGCGGACGATGTTGGTCCCCTCCGGCGTCACGCCGCCGCCGATCATCTCCGCGATCGATCCGGTGACGACCACTGCGGGCAGGTCGGGGTCGAGCGTCTTCCACGCCCGCTTCATCGCGCCCTCGGTGCCGTCGCGGCCGAGCTCCTGCTCGCCCAGACCCGTGACGACGATCGGCAGCTCGTGGGGCGGCAGCCCGTCGGTGTAGTGGAGGACGGAGGTGACCGGCAGGTTCTCGCAGCCCACGGGGCCGTCGATGATGACCTGCAGGCCCTTGATCGCGGTGAACGCGTAGACCGCGCCCCAATAGCCCCCCGCCCGATCGTGATCGATGATGAGGGTCATGTGCCGATATGCTCCTCGGCCTTGGCCGCCGCGATGCGCTTGGCGGCGAACTTGGCCTTGAACTCGGGGCGGTCGACGGGCGTCGCCTCCCACTGGCCGGCGGCGTGGCCGACGCCCACGCCCTCGAAGAAGGCGGTCATCTTGTCGAAGCGGTGCCGGTTGGCGAGTGCGGCGTTGACCACGGTCGCTAGGCTCCCCGCCCCCGCCGGCCCCATCAGCGGCCGCGCCGAGATGAGGTTGGTGAAGTAGAGCGCCGGGACGGCTTTCTGCTTGGCGTGCTGCACGACCGGCGTGGTGCCGATCGCGAGGTCGGGGCCGAACTCCTCGACGGCGGCGATGTCCTGCTCCAGGCTGGCGCGGAACTGGACCCGGGCGCCGTGCGCCTCCAGCCACTCGCGGTCGGGATCGGACCATTTCGTACGCGGGCAGGCGGTGCCCACATAGGGTATGTCCGCGCCGCTCTCGATCAGCAGCCGCGCCACGAGCAGCTCGGAGCCTTCGTAACCCGACACCGTCACCCGCCCGGCGATCGGCTTGGCGGCGAGCGCGCCGCGGATCGCGGGGATGAAGCGGTTCTTGGCCGCGTCGACCTTGTCCTGAGCCACGCCGCACGCCGCGCCGATCGCGTCGAGCCAGGCGGCCGTGCCGTCCGCGCCCACCGGCGCGGAGCCCACGACCGAGCGCCCCGCCGCCTCGAACTCGCGGACGCTGGCGGTGTAGAAAGGGTGGATCGCGCCGACCACCGCGCAGTCGAGCGCCGAATAGAGCTCGCGCCACTCGCGGGTCGGGACGACGGGTCCCGCGGCCAAGCCCAGCGGCTCTAGCATCAGCCCGATGCCCGGCGGGTCGGCGGGGAACATCTCGCCCAGCAGCGTCACCGTCGGACGGTCTACGCGCGTCGCGGGCGCGGCGACGGGGCCGACCTCCGCCTCCCGGCGGGCGTAGGCGAGCATCGCGCCGGCTAGCACGTCCTTGGCCTCGGCGTGAGTCGGCACGCCGAAGCCGGGGACGTCGATGCCGATCACGCGAACGCCGTTGATCTGGTCGGGCAGCAGCTGGAGCGGCACGCCCGACGCTGTCGGCACGCACAGGTTGGTGACGATGATCGTGTCGTAGAGCGCCGGGTCGGCGAGCTGGTGGACCGCGTCGCGGATGTCCTCGAACAGCTTGCCGGTGACCAGCGTCTCCGAGCTGAAGGGGACGTAGCCGACGCTGCGCTTCGCGCCGTAGAAGTGCGAGGTGAAGGTCAGGCCGTAAACGCAGCAGGCCGAGCCCGACAGCACGGTCGCGGTGCGGCGCATCCGGAGGCCGACGCGCAAAGACCCGAAGGCGGGGCACATCGACTGCGGCTGGTCGTGCGGCCCCTGCGGGTAGTCCGCCGCATAGCGCTCCAGGACGCCCGACTTGCCCGCGGCCGCGGCGGCGTCGCGCATCGTGTCCTTGGACCCGCAACCGCCGGCGGTCGCCACCGTCAGGTCGATCCGGTCGCGATCGCGTGGGATGATGTCGACGCCCACGCCCTCAGACCGCGTCGTACACGATTTCGAGCGACGGCTTGGTCACGTACGCGCTACCGCGCATATCGGCCTGCGTGGCGGGCTTGAGCGTATAGTCCGCCCCCGTGATGTCCGCGCTGAACAACGCGAGCAGCCCGTCCTGGTCGAGCGGCGTCGGGCGCAGCGGCGGCGCCTCGGCGACGTTGACCGCCAGCTCCTCGAACAGCGACGCCCATTGCCCGCCGGGCTTGCCGATGATCTGGTAATTCGCGCTCTTCTTGCGGATGTCCTCGTTCGCGGGGATGGCGCACAGGACCGGGATGCCCACGGCTTGCGCGAAGGCGTTCGCCTCGCCCGTGCCGTCGTCCTTGTTGAGGATCATGCCGGCGACGCCGACATTGCCGCCCATCTTGCGGAAATACTCGACCGCCTTGCAGACGTTGTTCGCGACGTAGAGCGACTGGAGGTCGTTCGACGCGACGACGATCACCTTCTGGCACATGTCGCGCGCGATCGGCAGGCCGAAGCCGCCGCAAACCACGTCGCCCAGGAAATCGAGCAGGACGTAATCGAAGCCCCAATCGTGGAAGCCGAGCTTCTCCAGCGTTTCGAAGCCGTGGATGATGCCGCGCCCGCCGCAGCCGCGGCCGACCTCCGGCCCGCCCAGCTCCATCGCGAACACGCCGTCGCGCTGGAAGCAGACGTCCTCGATGCCGATCTCCTCGCCCGCCAGCTTCTTCTTGGAGCTGGTCTCGATGATCGTCGGGGTCGACTTGCCGCCGAACAGCAGCGACGTCGTGTCGCTCTTGGGGTCGCAGCCGATCAGCAGCACGCGCTTGCCCTGTTGCGCCATCATGTAGCTCAAATTGGCGAGCGCGAAGGACTTGCCCGACCCGCCCTTGCCGTAGATCGCGATGATCTGCGTCTCCTTGGTCACCGGGCCGGTCGGCACCGGATCGGGCTCGAAGGACGCTTCGTGACGGAGCTCGCCGGGATCGAACATGCTCATATCGTTCTCCAGTCGAGCGCCATCTTCAGGCAATCGGGGTCGGTGAAGGCCTGCGGATAGGCGTCGGCCGCTTCCGCCGCCGGGCGGACGTGGCTGAGGAGGCCGTCGAGCTCGAGCAGCCCGACATCGGTCAGCGCGACCACCGCGGCGACGTCCGCCGGCGTGAACTCGGCGGAGACGCGCATCCGCGCCTCGCGCATGAAGGCGGGCGGGAAGGCGAAGGACAGCCGGTCGTAGAAACCCGCGAGCACGACCTCGCCGCCCTTGGCGAGCCGCGGGAAGGCGAGGTCGAGCGCATCCGCCGCGCCGCTCGCGTCGCAGATCACGCGATAGTCGCGGCGCTCGTCGGCCGCCGGGTCGATCACGGCGTAACCGCAGCCCTCGCGACGGGCGGGATCGACCTCCCACACGGTCGGCGCGCCGCCGCCGGTCGCGATCGCGATCCTCGCGATGAGGCGGCCGAGGACGCCATGGCCGATGACCAGATCGGGGACGCCGCCGAGGCCGATCGCGTGATGCGCGGTGGCTGCCAACGCCAGGAGGACGCCGTCGCGGCCCAGCGACTCGGAGATCGGGATGGCGCGCGCCGCGGGCAGGACGACGTGACGGGCGGTGCCGCCGAACAGGCCGCGCGCGTCGCGGAAGCAGCTGGCTCCGGGGACGAACACCCATTCGCCGATCCGCCTGCGGGCGTCGCTCCCTGCGTCGACGATCCGACCGACCGATTCGTAACCGGGCACCAGCGGATAGCCCATGCCCGGAAAGGCGGGCATCCGACCCGTCCAGAGCAGCTTCTCGGTGCCCGACGAGACGCCGCTCCAGTCGATCTCGACCCGGACGTCGCCGGAGCCCATCGGGTGCAACGCCAGCGACCTGAGGGAAAGCCGTTCCGGCGCTTCCAGGATGACGGCCACCGCGTCCACTCGTTCACCTCTCTCCGCGACGGGTCATCGGGACCCTTTCGCAACCGTAACTCTATATGGACAGTGAAACATGTCAACTTGTTTGGACACTAATCACCGTCTCGCCACGATGACGCTGGCGGTGAGCGGCATCGCGGTCCGGATCCGGCGCGGACGGGCGAACCCTGCGAGGCGCAGCATGGCCGCGATCCCGGCGGCGCTGCGCGGCCGGCCGGAGCCCATCGCCAGGAGGTAGAATCCGAAATAAGCGTCGCCGACCGGCTCGGCCCCGCGCGTTTCCGACATCGGTTCGGCGATGAACAGCGTCCCGCCGGGCGGCAGCGCGTCGTGGATGTTACGGAGCAGCGCCAGCGCCGGACCGTCGTCATGGTCGTGGAGCACCCTGACGAGCGACACGATGTCGAAGCCGCGCGGGAGCAGGTCGGTCAGGAAGTCGCCGCCGAACGTCGTCGCCCGGTCGCCCAGTCCGACCGAGTCGAATCGCGCCCGCGCCCGCTCCGCCACGGGTGGCAGATCGAACAGCCCGAGCTCAAGACCGGGAACCCGCGCGCCCACCGCCGACAGGAACACGCCCTCCCCGCCGCCGACATCGAGCAGGCGCCGGTGCCGGCCGAACGGATAGGCGTCGATCGCCTGCGCGGCGACCATCGGCTGCGACGCCGCCATCAGCGCGGAATAGGCGGCCACACCCGCCGCGTCGCCCGTCCCCGCCGACTCGGCGTAACCCCACAGCCCCGACAGCGCGCCCCCGCCCCCGCCCCGGCGCAGCAGCGCGACCGGATCGGCGAGGTCGGCGTAGAGGAGGCGGTGGTGCGCCACCATCTCGGCGACGCCGCGATTGCCGCGGAGCGCGGCTCCCCCGGCGCCCAGCGCCCAACGCTCGCCGAGCCGTTCCGCCAGCCCCAGCGCCACGGCGCCGCGCAGCAGCCGCTCGGTCGCCTCGACCGGCAGCGCGATCCGGGCGGCGAGCGCGGCCGAGTCGCACGGCCCGTCGGCCAGCGCCTCCAGCAACCCCGTCTCGACGCACGCGGCCAGGATCTGCGAATAGGCGAAGCCGGCGACGAGGTCGAACAGCGCCCGCGCCCGCCGACGCGCGACGGGCCGCGTCAGCCAGAAGTGGGTGGCGAAGCGCTGGAACCGCTGCGACGCGAGCATCCGGTTGCGCGCGGCGATCCAGCGTCCGCGCAATCCGAAATCCTGTTGTGTGGACGAAAGCATGTGTCCACTTTTCTGGACACGTGTTAGTGTCCGGTCAACCGATCACAGGATAGGGACGGATGGGGCAGGAGCGCGTGGTCGTCGTGGGCGGCGGGATCGGCGGGTTGGTGAGCGCCGCCCTGCTCGCCGCGCGCGGCTGCGACGTCACGCTGGTCGAGGCGCAGGCGGGACCCGGCGGCAAGCTGCGCGCGGTGATGGTCGACGGCGAGCCGGTCGACGGCGGTCCGACCGTGTTCACCATGCGCGACGTGTTCGACGCGGTCTTCGCCGAATACGGCGAGTCGCTCGATGACCATCTGACGCTGAAACCCGCGCGGACGCTCGCGCGCCACGCCTGGGGGGACGCGCGGCTCGACCTGTCCGCCGACCCGGCGGAGAGCGAGGCGGCGGTGGGCGCGTTCGCCGGGGCGGCCGAGGCGCGCGGTTACCGGGCGTTCCGCGCGGAGTCGCGCCGGCTCTTCGAGGCGCTCGACCGGCCGTACCTGCGCGACTCCAAGCCCGATCCGATCACGCTGGGCTGGCGCATGGGGCTGCGCGGCTTTCCCGACTATCTCCGGCCCCGCGCCTTTCAGTCGCTCTGGGGGGCGCTGGGCGGCTATTTCCGCGACCCGCGCCTACGGCAGCTCTTCGGCCGCTACGCCACCTATAGCGGTTCGTCGCCCTTCGCCGCGCCCGCGACGCTGATGCTGATCGCGCATGTGGAGGCGAGCGGCGTCTGGCTGGTCGAAGGGGGGATGCACCGGCTGGCGCTGGCGCTCGAAGCGCTCGGGCGGCGCGCCGGCGTGCGCTTCCGCTATGGCGCCGCCGTTCGCGAGATCCTGGTCGAGCGGGGCCGGGCGGCGGGCGTGACGCTCGACACGGGCGAGCGGCTGCCGGCGACCTCGGTCGTGTGCAACGCCGACCCCGACGCCATCGCGAGGGGCGCGTTCGGCTCCGCCGCGAGCCGCGCGGTGAAGCCCATGCCGCCCGGCCGACGGTCCCTGAGCGCGCTGGTCTGGACCGCGCGCGCCCGGACCGCGGGCTTTCCGCTCAGCCGCCACAACGTGTTCTTCTCGGACGGCTATCCGGCCGAGTTCGCCGCGCTCGCCGCCGGCCGGCTCGCCGAGCGGCCCAGCGTCTACCTCTGCGCCCAGGACCGCGACGGCGACGGCGCGCCTCCCGCGGGGCCCGAGCGCGTGCAGATCATCGTCAACGCCCCCGCCTTCGGCGACGGCCCCCCTCTCACATCCGCGGAGATCGACACATGCAGGCGGCATATGCTGGACGGCGTTTCGCGGGCGGGGCTTTCGCTCGAACTGGAGGCCCAAGGGAGTCCGGCGACGGTCCTGACGACGCCGCACGATTTCGCGGCGATGTTTCCGTCGACGGGTGGAGCCCTTTATGGACCGGCCTCGCACGGGTGGGCGGTCTCCTTCCGCCGGCAGGCCAGCCGGACCGCGATCCCTGGGCTCTACTGCGCGGGCGGGAGCACGCACCCCGGCGCGGGCGTCCCGATGGCGGCGCTTTCCGGCCGGCTAGCCGTCGCATGCCTGCTCAAGGACCGCGCTTCGACGTCGCGGTCCGCCCGAACGGCTACGCCTGGTGGTACATCGACGCGAGCAGCCATGACGGCGCCCACGGCCTGACGATCATCGCCTTCGTCGGCAGCGTCTTCTCGCCCTACTACAAGATCAGCGGCCGGGGGCGGCCCGAGAACCATTGCGCGATCAACGTCTCGCTCACCGGCCCGCGCGCCAACGCCTGGGCGATGACCGAGCGCTCGGCCAAGCGCGTCGACCGCGACCGCGACCATTTCGCCGTGGGGCCGAGCGCGATGCGCTGGGACGGTGACGCGCTGGTGATCGATCTGGACGAGATCTCCGCGCCCCTGCCCTATCGCGTGCGGGGCCGGGTGCGCGTCAGCCCGGAGATGGTCGGGACGACGGCGTTCCAGCTCGACCCCGCCGGTCGCCATCGCTGGCACCCGGTGGCGCCCCGCGCGCGCGTCGAGGTCGAGATGTCGCACCCGGGCGTCCGCTGGTCGGGCGACGGCTATTTCGATTCGAACTTCGGCGACGAGCCGCTGGAAGACGGGTTCGACGACTGGCATTGGTCGCGCGCCCACCTCAAGAACGACGTCGCGGTGCTGTACGAAGGCCGACGTCGCGACGGCGCGCCGTTCGACCTGGCGCTGAAGTTCGATCGGCAAGGCCGCTGGCACGACATGGTCCAGCCGGCGCCCGCGCCGCTGCCGCGCACCGGCTGGCTGGTGAAGCGCGCGACGCGGGCGGACGCCGGCCATGCGCCGCGGGTGGTCAAGACTTGGATCGACGCGCCCTTCTACGCCCGCTCCGCGCTCAGCACCCGGCTGTTCGGCGAGGACGCGACGGCCGTGCACGAGAGCCTGTCGCTCGGGCGCTTCCGCTCACCGGTCGTCCAGTCGATGCTCCCCTACCGGATGCCCCGCGCCTTCTGGTGAATCGACCTTCGCCGCCTTGTCGCGCGCGATCTCGCGCGTGATCGAGACGAGTTGCCAGACGGCGAGGCCGAGCAC
>DASVSW010000171.1:0-3597 GCA_036387895.1 Sphingomonas sp. | reverse complement strand
TCGTCCATGCGGACGCGGGGCTGGGTCGGGTGGCGGAGCGGCCGGGCGCGGACCCGTGGCCGCTCCTGGCGGCGTGGCGGTTGAAGGGGGACGAGGATGGCGACGCTGGTGCTGGGCGCGGTGGGCGGACTGGTGGGCGGGCCGCTGGGGGCGGCGCTGGGTTCGGTGCTGGGGCGGGCGGCGGACGCGCGGCTCCTGGCGCCCAAGCGGCGGGAAGGGCCGCGGCTGAGCGAACTCAAGGTGCAGACGTCGAGCTACGGGACGCAGATCCCGAAGGTCTGGGGGACGATGCGCGTGGCGGGCACGGTGTTCTGGGCGACGGACATCGTCGAGAACCGCGCGAGCGAGCGGCCCGCCAAGGGCGCGCCCAAGGTCACGACCTATAGCTATTCGGCGTCCTTCGCGGTGCTGCTGTCGGCACGGCCCGTGCTGTCGGTCGGGCGCGTCTGGGCGGACGGGAAGCTGGTGCGGGGCGCCGCGGGCGACTGGAAGGTCCGGACGGGGTTCCGGCTGCACCGGGGCGGTGAGGACCAAGCGCCCGACCCCCTGATCGCGAGCGCGGAAGGGGCGGACTGCCCGGCGCAGCGGGGATGCGCCTATGCGGTGTTCGAGGGGCTGGAGCTGGCGGAGTTCGGGAACCGGATCCCGTCCTTGACCTTCGAGGTCGTCGCCGATCCTGGGCCGGTCGCCGTGGGCGCGATCGCGGAAGCGCTGGCGGACGAGGTGGACGCGGGCGCGCCCGCGACGCTGGACGGGTTCGCCGCGACCGGCGGGAGCGTGCGCGCGGTGCTGGAACTCCTGATGCTGGCGGGCGAGGCGGAGGCGGCGTGCGAAGGCGGGCGGATCGCGATCCGCGCGACCCCCGCCAGGACGGTGGCGGTGGAGGACGGGACGGGGGGTGCTGCGCGGCGGCGGCGGATCGCCCCGGCGGACGCCGGGCCCCGCGTGGTGACGGTGGCGCATTACGACCCCGCGCGCGACGGCCAGGCGGGCGTGCAGCGCGCGGGCCGCGGGCCGGGACGCGAGGAGCGGATCGAGCTGGCCGCCGCGATCGGGGCGGGGCGCGCGAAGTCGCTCGCGGCGGCCGCGCTGGCGCGCGCCGAGGCGGCGCGGACGCGGCGTACGGTGTCGGTCGGGCTCGACGGGCTGGCGGTCAGGCCGGGCGACGCGGTGGCGATCGCGGGCGAGACGGGGCGCTGGCGCGTCCTGTCCGTCGAAACGGAGCGGATGGCGACCGCGCTGGAGCTCCAGCCGATCGAGCCGGAGACGCTGCCCGCGGTCGCGAGCGCGGGGCGGGCGTTGCCCTCACCCGACCGCCTCGTCGGCGTGACGCGGCTCCACGCGTTCGAGCCGCCGGGCCTGGACGAGCCGCTGTCGCGGCCGCGGCTGCTGGTCGCGGCGGGCGGCGGGCCGGGATGGCGCGGGGCCGGGCTGCTCTACAGCCTGGACGACGGGGCGAGCTGGATCGAGGCGGGCGGCACGGCCCCGTCGGCGATCGTCGGCGCGGTCGGGGCGGTCCCGGGCCGCGCGTCGGCGGGCTTGCGCGACCTGAAGGGGACGGTGATCGTGGACCTGCCGGCGCACGCGACGCTGGCGGACGCGGACGACCGGATGCTGGACGCGGGCGCGAACCTGGCGCTGGTCGGCGACGAGCTCCTCCAGTTCGGACGGGCGGAGCCGCTGTCGCCGACGAGGTGGCGCTTGTCGCGGCTGCTCCGCGGACGGCGCGGCACCGAGGCCGCGATCGGGACGGCGGCGGCCGGCGCTCCCTTCGTTCTGATGGACGGGGCGGGCCTGCGCGCGATCGACCTGCCGGCGTCGGCGATGGGGCGCGAGGTGCGCGTGCTGGCGTCGGGCGTCGGCGACGGGGCGGGGCCGGCGGAAGCGCGCGCGCTCGTCACGGGCGCATCCGTCCTGCCGCCCTCGCCCGTCCGGCTGCGCGTGGAGACGCTGGCGGACGGAAACGCTGTGGTGACCTGGATCCGGCGGAGCCGGGCGGGGTGGAGCTGGATCGACGGGACGGACGCGCCGCTCGCGGAGGAGCGCGAGGCGTATCAGGCGACGGTCGTCGCGGCGGACGGGACGGCGCGCGTCGTCGAGCTGGACGCGCCCGCGCTCCGGCTCACGGCCGGCGAGCGCGTCGGCGGCAAGCTGACGGTGACGGTCCGCCAGCGGGGATCATGGGGAACGGGCGCGCCGGCGACGATCGGCGTGCCTGCTGTTTGAGGAGGGACATATGGAGGACGAGGACACCCCGCGGCTGGGGCTGCCGCTGCTGCGCGCAGGACAGGCGCAGAAGGAGGTGATGCACAACGAGGCGCTCGCGGCCTTGGACCTGCTGGTCCAGGCGGGCGTCGAGTCGATCGGATCGAACGCGCCGCCGGCCGATCCCGTGGCCGGCCGCGCGTGGATCATCGGGTCCGACCCGCAAGGCGCCTGGGCGGGACGAGCCCATATGGTGGCGGGCTGGACGGACGCCGGCTGGCGTTTCGCGACGCCGGTCGGAGGGATGACGGCGTGGGTGGCGGCCGAAAGGTTGCCGGCGCGCTTCATCGACGGTGGCTGGAGACTGGGCGACGTCCATGCGACTCGCCTGCTCGTGGGCGGAGTTCCGGTTCTCGGAAGCCGTCGCGCGGCCATCGCGGAGCCGGAAGGAGGTGCGGTCGTCGACGCCGAGGCGCGTGCGCGAATTAATATGATCCTCGCCGCGATGCGCGACCATGGCCTTATCGCACCGTAATCGTTGGCAAATCGAAACATGGCCCGCATCAGCGCCGCCGAGAGGTGTTGCGGCGCGGCAACACCTCCGGGCTTTCGTCGCCTTGCACGGAAACCAAGCGCCCGATAATGGGTTTGCCCTGTCCGTAGTGACACTGAAGAAAGGGGACTAAGATGCGGAAGCTTGCCGTAGTATTGGCGCTCGCCTCCACCGCACTGGCCACACCCGCCCTCGCCCGCGATAATTCGTGGTACGTGGGCGTGGAAGCCGGCGCGATGCTCGTGGAAGATCTGGACTTCGACGTCGGGGCCGCCAACAACGCCCTCACCGTCGACTCCGAATACGGCTACGACGCCGACGCCGTGATCGGCTACGACTTCGGCGGGTTCCGCCTGGAGGCCGAGGTCGCCTACAAGCGCGCCCGCGTCGACGAGATCACCTCGTCGGTGACGATCCCCTTCGCCGGCCGTAACGCGCCGGCCGGCACCTACGACTTCGTCGGCGGCTCGACCTCGGCGCTCAGCTTCATGCTGAACGGCATGCTCGACTTCGGCGACGACGAGGGCATCCAGGGCTTCATCGGCGGCGGCGTCGGCGTGGCGCGCGTCAAGGCGCACGACTACGCCTTCAACCAGCGCGGCGGTTTCGTCGACGACTCCGACACGGTCTTCGCCTGGCAGGGCATCGCGGGCATCCGCGCGCCGCTGACCCCGAACGTCGACGCGACGCTGAAGTACCGCTTCTTCAACGCCGACGACATCCGTCTGGTGGACGTCACCAACCGCCAGCTCGAGACGCGCTTCCGCTCGCACTCGATCCTCGGCGGCCTGACGTTCAACTTCGGCGAGCCGCCGGCTCCGCCGCCCCCGCCGCCTCCG
>DASVSW010000170.1:0-4821 GCA_036387895.1 Sphingomonas sp. | reverse complement strand
CGCTGGCCACGGCGCTCGCCGCGGCGGCCCCGGCGGACGCCCAACGGCGCTGGCGCGGTCGCGACCGGGGCGGCGACGTCGCCGCCGGCGCGGTCATCGGCGGATTGCTCGGCGCGGGCGTGGGCGCGGCCATCGCCGGCCGCGGTCGCGGCGGCGTCTGGGTCGGCGGCCCCGGTTGGGGCGGACCCGGTTGGGGCGGTCCGGGCTGGGTGGGACCTGGCTGGGGCGGCCCGGGTTGGGTCGGACCCGGTTGGGGTCCGCCGGTCGGGTTCCACGGCGGCCCGTTCGTCCATCCTCGCGCGTTCCGGCGCGGGTGGCGGGGACGCTGCTTCACCACCTTCCAGTTCGATCCGTTCCTGGGTCAGGTGCCCGTCCGGGTCTGCCGCTGAACCGCAGGATTAACGGCCTGTTCCGGCCCGGTTCAGCCCGGGCCGGCTAACCTCCGGGATACGCTCGCGAATGTATCGCGTTCGACTGTTCGGACCGAGCGTATCCGTTTGGAGGTCTGATATGGCTGGATTGATGAAGAAAGCGGTGTTGGGCGCGTCCCTCGCCGCGATCGCCCTCGCCGCCGCGGCGCCCGCCGAGGCGCAGCGCTGGCGACGCTACGACCAGGGCGACGATGTGGCGACCGGCGCGATCATCGGGGGTCTCGTCGGCCTCGGCATCGGCGCGGCGATCGCGGCCAATGACCGCGACCGCTTCTACGACCGCGGTTTCTACGACGATCGCGCCTTCTACGACGACCGGTACTACCGGAACGACTTTTACCGGCCCCGTTACCGCCAGCGTTGCGTGACGCGGTTCCGGTTCGACCCGTATTACGGTCAGCGCGTGCCGGTGCAGATCTGCCGCTGAGCGGACCGGGCGGCGCGGGGGTGCTCCTCCGCGCCGCTTTTCACTGGCGAAGAACGGCGCGACGCGGTTAGAGCCGCGCTTATGACCGACCCTGCGCCCGACCGCCTGTCCAACGATCCCCGCAGCCCTCATTTCGACGAGGAGCTGCTCCGCCGCGGCGTGGGCATCCGCTTCAAGGGCGTAGAGCGCCGCGACGTCGAGGAGTACAGCGTCTCGGAAGGCTGGATCCGCGTCGCGCTGGGCAAGAAGGTCGACCGGCACGGCCGCCCGCTGACGCTCAAGCTGTCCGGTCCCGTCGAGGCTTGGATCGAGCGGCCCGCCGAAGACGAGGCCGCGCCCGAGTAGGCCCGCATGGGCCGGCTCGACCACGCCCGCGCGATCGTCGCCGAGGTCGCGTGTCACCTCAAGGCCGACTGCTCCGTCGAACTCTGGAACGGCGAACGCCTTCCGCTGGGCAGAGGCGCCCGCGACGACATCCGGATCCGCATCGGTTCGCCGGCCGCGATCGGACGGCTGGTGCGCTCGCCCAAGCTCGTGACTCTGGTCGAGGTGTACCTGTCGGGCGATCTCGACATCGTCGGCGCTAGCCCGCTCGATGCGCTCCAGCGCTGGGACCATCTGGACGCCGTCAACCTGAAGCGCCGGGTCGACCGGATGCTGGTGCTCCGCCACGCGCTGCCGTTCCTGACCGCCCGCGCGCCGGCCGAGCCGGGCATGCGCTTCCGCGACCGGGTCCGCCGTGTGGCCGGACGGGGGCGCGACGATCAGGCGATGGTGCAGTTCCATTACGACCTGTCGAACGCCTTCTACGCCCTCTTCCTCGGGCCGACGATGCAGTATTCAAGCGCCGTCTTCGACGCGTTCGACACC
This sequence comes from Sphingomonas sp., assembly GCA_036387895.1. GTDB lineage: Bacteria > Pseudomonadota > Alphaproteobacteria > Sphingomonadales > Sphingomonadaceae > Sphingomonas. The sequence continues at coordinate 3,093 of DASVSW010000170.1, read as the reverse complement.
AATTTGGACAGCGCTCAGACCGCCAAGCTGGATCTGATCTGCCGCAAGCTCCGGCTCCGGCCGGGGTCGAAGCTGCTTGACATCGGGTGCGGCTGGGGCGGGCTGGCGGCGCACGCCGCCGAGCGGTTCGGAGCGACGGTGCACGGGGTGACGCTGTCGGCGGCGCAGCTGGAGGCGGCGCGGACGTTGATCGTCGAGCGGGGGCTGGAGGACCGGGTCACGCTGGAGCTGCGCGATTACCGGGAGATCGAGGCGGCGGGCGAGTACGACGCCGTCGCGCAGATCGGGATGTTCGAGCATGTCGGGATCGACAACCACGACCGCTTCTTCGAGCAGATGGCCTGCCTGCTGAAGCCGGGCGGGCTGTACCTCCACCAGGCGACGACGCGGCGGGCGATCCGCGACCTGTCCAAGTTCCGGCGGCGGACGGCGTATATGGAGGTCATCAACCGCTGGATTTTCCCAGGCGGCGAGCTCGACCATCTCGGGCTGACCGCGACCAACCTGGAGCGCTGGGGCTTCGAGATCCGCGACGTCGAGTCCATGCGCGAGCATTACCACCTGACGCTGAAAGCGTGGAGCGAGCGGCTCTACGCGAACCGGGACGCGGCGGCGAAGGAGGTGGGCGTCACTCGGGTCCGGTTGTGGCTCCTCTATCTGGCGCTGTCGTGCACCGGGTTCCAACGGGGTGTGCTATGCGACTTCCAGACGCTGGCGCAGAAGCGGGTGACGGGGCTGTCGGGCCTGCCGCTGCGCCGCGAGTGATCACGCCAGCTCCAGCCGCTCGCTGAGTTCCAGCCAGCGCGTCTCGTTGTCGTCGATCCGGCCCTGGACCTCGGCGCGACGCTTCGAGAGGTCACCCATGGTCATTCGGGCGAAGCGCGGCTCGGCGCCCGCCGGGTCGAACATCGCGCGGTCGATCGCGTTGCGCTCGGTCGTCAGCTTCGCGGTCTCCGCTTCGAGGTCGCGGACCTGCTTGCGAAGCGCGAGGTCCTTCTCGCGCGCTTCGGCGGCGGCCTTTTTGTCCTTCTTGCGATCGGATTTGGAGCCGGGGCCGGAGCCGGCCTTGCTGCCGTCGCCGCGGAGCACCAGCGCGATGTAGTCGTCTAGGCTGCCGTCGAAGTCGCGGGCGGTGCCGTCGTCGACGAGCACGAGGCGGTCGGCGGTCAACTCCAGCATGTGGCGGTCGTGGCTGACCAGCACCACGGCGCCTGTGTAATCGTTCAACGCCTGGACCAGCGCCTCGCGCGCGTCGACGTCCAAGTGGTTGGTCGGCTCGTCGAGGATGAGGAGGTGGGGCGCGTCGCGGGTGATGAGCGCCAGCGCCAGCCGCGCGCGCTCGCCGCCCGACAGCTTGCCGACCCTGGTCGTCGCCTTCTCGCCGGAGAAGCCGAAGCGGCCGAGCTGCGCGCGCACCGCGGCCGGGCTCGCGCCCTTCATCGTCCGCGTCATGTGCTCGAGCGGCGTGTCCTCCGTGTCGAGCTCCTCGACCTGATACTGGGTGAAGTAGCCGACCTTCATCTTGCCCGACGAAGCCATGCCGCCCTCCATCGGCGTCAGCTGCGCGGCGAGGAGGCGGGCGAGGGTGGTCTTGCCGTTGCCGTTCCGGCCCAGCAGCGCGATCCGGTCGTCGGGGTCGAGCCGGAGGTTCAAGCGCTTCAGGATCGGCGTCTCCGAATAGCCCACCGACGCCATGTCGAGCGTGATGAGCGGCGGCCGGAGCTCGCCGGGGTTCGGGAAGCCGAAGGACAACGACGGATCGTTGGCGAGCTCGGCGATGGGCTGCATCTTGGCGAGCAGCTTGATCCGGCTCTGCGCCTGCTTGGCGGTCGAGGCGCGCGCCGAGTTGCGGGCGACGTAGTCCTGGAGCTTGGTGCGTTGCGCGTCCTGGTTCGCCTTGGCGGCGGCGAGCTGCGCCATGCGCTCGGCGCGCTGGCGCTCGAAGGCGTCGTAGCCGCCGACGTAGAGCGTCGTCTTTCCGCCCTGGAGATGGAGGATGTGGTCGACGACGTTGTTGAGGAAGTCGCGCTCGTGGCTGACGACGACGATCGTCGCTTTGTAGCCGCGCAGGAACTCCTCCAGCCACATCACCGCTTCGAGGTCGAGGTGGTTCGACGGCTCGTCGAGGAGGAGGAGGTCGGGCTGGGAGAAGAGCAGCGCGGCGAGCGCCACGCGCATCTTCCAGCCGCCGGAGAAGCTGTCGAGCGGTCGGCCCTGCATCTCCTCGTCGAAGCCCAGGCCCACCAGGATCTCGGCGGCGCGGGCGGGAGCGGTGTAGGCGTCAATGGCGATCAGGCGCTCGTAGACGTCGCCCAGCTTTTCGGGATCCTGCTCGGTCTCGCTCTCGACCATCAGCCGCGCGCGCTCGACATCGGCGGCGAGCACCGTCTCGAAGGGCGTGGCGGTGCCGTGCGGCGCTTCCTGCGCGATGTAGCCGATCCGGCTGCCGCGCGGCATGTCGGCCGAGCCCTCGTCGGGATCGAGCAGCCCGGCGATGACGCGCACCAGCGTCGACTTGCCGGCCCCGTTGCGGCCGATCAGCCCGACGCGCGAGCCGGGCGGCAACGACGCGGAGGCGCGGTCGAGGATCGTGCGCCCGCCGAGGCGGACGGTGATGGCGTCCAGATTGAGCATGATCGCCGCCGCTTAGCAGACTCGGACGCGATCCGGGAGGTGCCGATGCACGCTCTGGCCGGGATGGCCGAAAGTAACCGAACCAGGGCCGAAGCTGAACAAGTAGAAGGAAGTATACGCGTGAACGCGCGCATCACGGCCGACGGATTGATCCAGATCACTAAACCCGTGGCGACGGGTTGATATCCGCGTCGTGGGAATGAAGTGCGTTTTGGAGCAGGGCGGCGCAGATGACGGGCTCATCCCCGAGCTTGGATCATCCGATCTCCTACATTGCCAGCCTTTTCTCGATCGGGGTCACTCCCCCAGCTTGCCCATGGGCAAGAGGCGGGCCGCCAGGCGGCGGACGGCGGCGCCGTCGCCGGCGCGCAACGGCGTGAGGATGGCGGACGCGGCGCGCTGAAGATGGCGGTCCATGGCGCTGGGCGCGGCGGCGCGCACCGCGGCTTCGGCGAGCTG
>DASVSW010000169.1:0-15032 GCA_036387895.1 Sphingomonas sp. | reverse complement strand
CGGAAACCTTACTTCGCGAAGCCGAACTCGCGCTCCAGCTCGGCGCGGGTGAACAGGCGCTTCTCGGGCGGAGGGCGCAGGTTGGTGACGAGCTCGTACATGCCCGGCCGGACCTCCCGGTACCACGCCTTGCCGACGAAGCCGTCGCGCTCGAGCTTCGCGAGATACTCGTCCAAGCCGCCATATGGCTGGCCGTCGACGATCGTCGTCGTGGCGGGATCGCCACGCTTCTTGGCCGGGTGAAGGGCGGGTCGCTCGAGCTTGGGCATGGTCTTCTCCGGGCCGGCCTGTCCTGCCGCGATCTGCGTAGCGGAGCCGCAGGCCGCGGTCAGCAGGCAGAGAACGGGAAACGCACCGAACAATCGGTTCATGATACATCATCCCAAGTATGGAGACGGAACAGTGCGTTAGGCCCGTGGAAATTGCAATTATGTTTGACGGCCGCGTTTTGCTGTGCATGTTCGCGTTAATCTTAACGGCGGGCGTTTGACCCGCGATCGGGGAGTGACTGAATGTTTCTGGATCGAGCCAATCTGTTCGACGCGACGGTCGGCAAAGCCGCCGTCGAATTCACCTGCGGCTGCCTCGTCTGCGCCGGCAAGGCCGGCACCAACTACGTGGCGAGCGGCGCCTGGTTCGAGCAGGTGGCCATGGCGCAGGACACGATCGCGACGGCGATCCCCGTCGGACCCGGCGCGTATGTCGGCACGATCGCTCCCGCCGCCGAGACCGACGTGTACACGATCTCCGTGACGGCAGGTCAGACCTACCTGCTCTCGCTCCGGGGCACGGGCGCCAACCCGCTCAGCGACCCGCTGCTCGAGCTTTACGACAAGGACGGCGCGCTCGTGCAGGCCGACGATGACGGCGGCCTCGGCGTCAACTCGCTGATCACTTTCACCGCGGCCTACACCGGTGACTACAAGGTCGAGGTGCAGTCCTTCTCCGGGCCGGGCCAGGCGCCGCAGGGCGGCAATTATCAGCTCGACGTCCGGCAGTCGGTCGGCCCTGACGTCCCCGACACGTTCGAGGGCGCGGTGGGGATCGGCTTCGGCACGACCTTCGGCTTCATCGAGTCCGGCGCAGCTGGTCCCCTTGCGGGCCTCTCCGAGATCGATACCTACAAGGTCGATCTCGTTGCCGGCCAATACTACACGTTCAACCTCAACGGCGGCGGAACCAGCTTCCCGGAGGGCGCCAACGAGCTCGACACCGTTCTCTTCCTCTACGGTCCGAACGGCGCGTTGATCACGAGCAACGATGACAACTCGTTCCCGAGCGACATCAGCTCCGGTCTCGGCTTCCTGGCGACCACGACCGGCACCTACTATCTCGACGTCACCGCCTATGCCGGTCGGACGGGCGGTTACACGCTCGACGTGGCGCAGGTCGACATCGCGACGCTCAACCCGCTCGACGCGATCGACTGGCGGACGTCGGACGTCATCGACACCGTCGAGATCAACGGCAAGCCGACGGCCAAGGTCTATTTCGCCGTCGCCGGCGAGACCTTCGGCGAGTTGACCGGCACGAACCCGATCAACTCCTATGGCTGGAACGACATCGAAAAAGCCGCGGTGATGGACGCGCTGAAGGAATACACCAAGATCCTCGGCATCACCTACGAGATCACCGCCAACGCCAGCGAAGCCGAATTCCGCCTGATCACGACGGCTGGCCCCGGCGTGAACTACGGCGCCTACATGTACCCGCAGGATCCCGCTTACGGGACGCAGGAAGGCATCTCCGCGTACAACGTCAACAGCGGCGGCTGGGACAAGCCCGGCGTGTCGACCCAGAACCTTCCCGGCGACCAGGTCAGCCTTCAGAAGGGTGGCTTCGCTTATGCTGTGATCCTGCACGAGATGGGCCATGGCCACGGCCTCGCCCACCCGCACGATCGCGGCGGCGGCTCGGACATCATGCTGGGCGTCACCGGCGCGTCGTCCTACGGCGTGTTCAACCTGAACCAGGGCGTCTACACCGTCATGTCGTACAACGACGCGTGGGATACCGGTCCGAACGGTCCGTCGCCGTTCACGATCTCCGGCATCGGCCGCGGCTGGTCGGGCACGCTGGGCGCGTTCGACATCGCGATGCTGCAGGAGAAGTACGGCGTCCGCCCGGACTTCGCGACCGGCAACGACGTCTATACGCTGGACGACGTCAACGCGACCGGCACCTATTACGAGACGATCTACGACACCGCCGGCAACGACACGATCAACTATGTCGGCGCGCGTAACGTCCAGATCGACCTGACGGCGGCGACGCTCGACTATTCGCCGACGGGCGGCGGCGTGCTCTCCTACGCGACCGGCATCTTCGGCGGCTTCACCATCGCCAATGGGGTCGTCATTGAGAACGCCACGGGCGGCTCGGGCAACGACGCGCTGCACGGCAACAACGCGGCCAACGTGCTGACTGGCAACGCTGGCGACGACGTCCTGATGGGCCGCGGCGGCGCGGACGTGCTGGACGGCGGCGCCGGCGTCGACACCGCCAGCTACATGGACTCGGCCACGGGCGTGCAGGTGACGATGTTCACCGGTGGCACCGGCTCGTCGAATGACGGGGACCGTTTCATCGGGATTGAAAGGGTGTCCGGCAGCGCGTTCTCCGACACGCTGAACGGCGGCAATGCGGCGGATGACCTGTCCGGCGCAGGCGGCGACGACCGGATCAGCGGTGGCAACGCCGACGACAAGCTGTTCGGTGACGCCCGCGACGGCACCGGGCCGGGCGGCAACGACAACCTGTCGGGCGGCAACGGCCTCGACACGCTGGACGGCGGCGCCGGCAACGACACGCTGGACGGCGGCAACGACAACGACACGCTGCTCGGCGGCGCCGGGGCGGACAGCCTGTCGGGCGGCAACGGCAACGACGTGCTGACGGGCGGTCTGGGCGATGACGCGCTCCGCGGCGGCAACGGCAACGACCGCTTCGTGTTCACCGCCGGTGGCGGCATCGACACGATCCTCGACTTCCGTCGCGGCGACACGATCGACCTGACGGCGTTCACCGGCGTGGACCGGAGCGACATCAGCTTCGGCGCGGGCCGGATCACCGTCGAGAACGGCGCGGTCGACCTCGTCATCCTGTTCCAGGGCGACCGGCCGAGCGACTCCGCGTTCCTGTTCGCGGCGCCCCCGGCGGCGACCATGACGCAGAACGCCGACATGCTGTTCCTGTAGGATTGTCGTCGATCGGGTCCGAGCGATCGGACCCGGAACAGGGGCGGGGTCCGCAAGTCACGGACCCCGCCCTTTTTCGTGCCTCATCCCGCCGCGGCTCGATCGCGCCGAAAGATGACGCGCAAGAAAAAGGGCCCGGCGGTCGCCCGCCGGGCCCTTCTCGTTCGATCCGCGGGGACGCTTAGTCGCGATCGCCCGTCAGGAACGCCGGGGCGAAGTCGGGCGCGGGGCCGTCATCGTTGCCGCCTGAGCGCTCCGGCCGGGGGCCGCGATCGCCGCCGTCGCGGCGGGGACCGCGACCGCCGTCGCCGTCACGACGCGGACCACGGTCACGACCGCCGCCGCCTTCGCCACGCGGACCGCGGCCGCCGTCGCCATCACGGCGCGGGCCGCGGGGACCGCGGTCGCCGCCCTCGCGCGGCTCGCGCGCAGGACGCGTGTCCTCCAGCTCGGCGCCCGTCTCCTGGTCGACGACGCGCATCGACAGGCGGACCTTCCCGCGGGGGTCGATCTCGAGCACCTTGACCTTGACGGCCTGGCCCTCGGACAGCGCGTCCGACACCTTCTCGACGCGCTCGTTCTTGATCTCGGAGACATGGACGAGGCCGTCCTTGCCGCCCATGAAGTTCACGAACGCGCCGAAATCGACGAGGTTGACGACCTTGCCGTCGTAGATCTTGCCGACCTCGGCCTCTTCGACCAGGCCCTTGATCCACTTCACCGCCGCGTCGATCTGCGCCGGGTCGGACGAGCTGACCTTGATCACGCCCTCGTCGTCGATGTCGACCTTGGCGCCCGTCGTGGCGACGATCTCGCGGATCACCTTGCCGCCCGTGCCGATCACTTCGCGGATCTTGGACTTGTCGATCGTGAAGGTCTCGATGCGCGGCGCGTGGGCGCTGAGCTCCGAACGGGTCTGGTCGAGCGCCTTGGCCATCTCGGCCAGGATGTGCGCGCGGCCCTCATTGGCCTGCGCGAGCGCGGTCCGCATGATCTCCTCGGTGATGCCGGCGATCTTGATGTCCATCTGAAGGCTGGTGATGCCCTCCGACGTGCCCGCGACCTTGAAGTCCATGTCGCCCAGATGGTCCTCGTCGCCCAGGATGTCCGACAGGACGGCGAACTCGTCGCCTTCCTTGATCAGGCCCATGGCGATGCCGGACACCGGCCGCTTGATCGGCACGCCCGCGTCCATCAGCGACAGCGAACCGCCGCACACGGTCGCCATCGACGAGGAGCCGTTCGACTCCGTGATGTCGGACGTGACGCGGATCGTGTAGGGGAACTCCTCCTTGGTCGGCAGCACCGGATGGAGCGCGCGCCACGCCAGCTTGCCATGGCCGATCTCGCGACGGCCGGGCGCGCCGAAGCGGCCCACTTCGCCGACCGAATAGGGCGGGAAGTTGTAGTGCAGCATGAAGTGCTGGTAGCTCAGCCCGTTCAGGCCATCGATCATCTGCTCGGCGTCGCGCGTGCCCAGCGTCGTGGTCGCGATGGTCTGCGTCTCGCCGCGGGTGAACAGCGCGGAGCCGTGCGCGCGCGGCAGGAAGTGGACCTCGGCCTGGATCGGGCGCACCGTCCGGGTGTCGCGGCCGTCGATGCGGACGCCTTCCTTCAGGATGGCGCCGCGCACGATGTCGGCCTCGAGCTTCTTCACGAGCTTGAGCGTGCCGAGATACTGGGCGGGATCCTCGTGCTTCAGCGGCTCGAACACCTCGCGCGCCTTGGCGCGAGCGTCGTTGATCGCGTTCTGGCGGGCCTGCTTGTTGGTCAGCTTGTACGCCGCCTGGAGGTCCGCGCCGATCGCGTCCCGCAGCTTCTTCATCGTCGCGGTCTTGTCCTCGACGGGGGCCAGCTCCCACGGGTCCTTGGCCGCCTGCTCGGCGAGGCTGATGATCGCGCCGATCACCTTCTGGAGCTCGCGGTGCGCGAACATCACGCCGCCGAGCATCACGTCCTCGGACAGCTCCTTGGCCTCGGACTCGACCATCATGACCGCGTCGTGCGTGCCTGCGACGACCAGGTCGAGGTCGCCGCCCTCGACGTCCTTGTCGGACGGGTTCAGCTGGTACTCGCCGTCCTTGTAGCCGACGCGCGCCGCGCCGATCGGGCCCATGAACGGCACGCCGGAGATGGTCAGCGCCGCCGACGCCGCGATCATCGCCAGGATGTCGGGCTCGTTCTCGCCGTCATAGCTCATGACGTGGCAGATGCAGTTGATCTCGTTGTAGAACCCCTCCGGGAACAACGGCCGCACCGGCCGGTCGATCAGACGGCTGATGAGCGTCTCGCGCTCGGTGGCGCCGCGCTCGCGCTTGAAGAAGCCGCCGGGGATGCGGCCCGACGCGGAGAACTTCTCCTGATAGTGGACGGTGAGCGGGAAGAAGTCCTGGCCTTCCTTGACCGACTTGGCGGCCGTGACGGCGCAGAGCACCACCGTCTCGCCGAGCGTCGCGAGCACCGCGCCGTCGGCCTGACGGGCGACGCGGCCCGTCTCCAGGGTCAGCGTCTTGCCGCCCCACTCGATTTCCACTTTCTTGGTGTCGAACATTTCGTTTCCTTCACTCCCACCGCCCGATGCGGTGGGGGCCTGTCTGCGGGCTAAGCCGGCCCGCGTCGGTGCGGAGCGACCTGTCGCTCCTGACCCCCGCGCCGGATTGCGCGGGGACCGATATGAAAAGAGCGCCGCGAGGGCGCTCTTTCCGGTTACTTGCGAAGCCCGAGCTTCGCGATGAGGTCGAGATAGCGCTTGCCGTCCTCCTTGCGGAGATAGTCCAGCAGCGAACGCCGCTTGTTGACCATCATCAGCAGGCCGCGACGCGAATGGTTGTCCTTGGCGTGGCCCTTGAAGTGGTCGGTGAGGTTGCGGATCCGCTCGGTGAGGATCGCGACCTGCACTTCGGGGGAGCCGGTGTCGCCCTCTTGGCGGGCGTGCTCGGTAATGAGCGCCTGCTTACGCTCCGCGGTGATCGTCATGCTTCTTCCTTCGACATCGTGAGATTGAACCCGCGGATCACGCGGACTTCGCCGTCCCGGACCTCGACCAGCGCGACGGGGACGTCCCCCAGGATCGCGAAAGCCTGTCCGTCGGGGGCGGCGATCCCGGCCAGCACACGCCCCTGTCGGAGCGCTCCTGCCTGGTCGGGGGCGAGGGAAAGAGCCGGGATGTCGTCCAGCCCCGCCCTCAGCGGCAGGAGAGTTTGTTCAAGCCGGCGCGCATGGCCGCATTCGGCCAATTTGTCCAGCGTTATCGCGTGATCGAGGCCGAACGGCCCGGCCTTCACGCGGCGGAGCATCGTCACATGACCGACCGTGCCGAGCGCCAGCGCGATGTCGCGGGCGAGCGAACGGATGTACGTGCCCTTCGAGACATGGGCGAGGAGGGTGGCCTCCTCCAACCGGTCCTCCCTCGCAAGGGGGAGGGGAACCGCGTGTAGCGTGGTGGAGGGGGAGGACTCCCCAGCGTCTGAGCGGTCCTCCCGCTCCGTCGCGCCTTCGGCGCGCCACCTCCCCCTTGCGAGGGAGGAGATCGAGAGCGAATGGATCACCACGTCCCGGCTAGCGAGCGTCACCTCCTGGCCGGCGCGCGCCAGGTCGTAGGCGCGCTCGCCGTCGACCTTGAGCGCGGAATAGGCGGGCGGCACCTGGGCGATCGGTCCGGTGAAGCGCGGCAGCGCCGCCTCCAGCGCCGCGGCGGTCGGGCGGACGTCGGACGTGGCGGTGACCGGTCCCTCGGCGTCCAGCGTCGTCGTCTCCTCGCCGAAGCGGATCGTGAACTCGTAGGCCTTATCGCCGTCGAGCAACCGGCCGGCGAGCTTGGTCGCCTCGCCCAGCGCGATCGGCAGAACGCCGGACGCCAGCGGGTCGAGCGTGCCGCCATGGCCGACCTTGACCTTGGGGTAGCCGCCCTGGCGCAGCGCGCGCTTGACGGCGGACACGGCCTGGGTCGAGCCCAGCCCGACCGGCTTGTCGAGGACGATCCAGCCGTGCACGCGTCAGGCGATCGCTTGCGCGATCCCCAGGAAGAAGCCGGTCACCGCCTCCGCCGGGGGCGCCACGATCCGCGCCACGACGTTCAGGCTGGGCGACAGCATCGGCAGCAGCACCAGCAGGATCAGCATCAGCGGGAAGCCGAACCGCGCCAGCTTGGCGTACTCGGCCGCGAGCGGGCGGGGGAGCAGGCCCTGGACGACGTGCCCGCCGTCGAAGGGCGGCAGCGGCAGGAGGTTGAACAGCGCCAGGAACACGTTCACGACGATGAACGAGAAGAGCATGTCGGCCGCGAACCGGGCCGCGCCGATGGGCTCGCCCGTCGCGCCGAACAGCAGTCCGAGTCCTACCGCGCCGATGCCGGCCAGGAGGATGTTCATCCCCGGCCCGGCGAGCGCGACGAGCATCATGCCCGTGCGCGGGTCGCGCAAGCGGCGATGATCGACCGGGACCGGCTTGGCCCAGCCGAAGACAGGCGCGCCCGCCATGGCGAGGCCGAGCGGGAGCACCACCGTCCCGACCGGGTCGACATGGCGGATGGGGTTGAAGCTGAGCCGTCGCTGCTCCGCGGCGGTGGGATCGCCGAGGAAGCGCGCGACCCAGCCGTGCGCGACCTCGTGGAACACGATCGCGATCACGAGCGGCACGATCCATACGGCCGCGCGGTAGACGATGCTGTCGGGGGTCATGAGGGCGATATGGCGTGTGGGCGCTCAGCCCGCCAGCGCTTCCCTGAAGTGGCGGCGGCAAAGCGCGACGTAACGGTCGTTGCCGCCGATCTCCACCTGCGCACCCTGTGCCACCGGTCGGCCCGCGGCGTCGACGCGCAGGTTCATCGTCGCCTTGCGCCCGCATTCGCAGACCGACTTGATCTCGACCAGCGCGTCGGCGAGCGCCAGCAGCCGCGCCGAGCCGGGGAAGAGCTCGCCCCGGAAATCGGTGCGCAGGCCGTAGGCGAGGACGGGAACGCCGTGGACGTCGGCGAGCCGGGCGAGCTGGTCGACCTGGGGCGCCGTCAGGAACTGCGCCTCGTCCACGAGTACGCAGGACAGCGGCCCCTCGCCATGCGCCGCGACGGCGATCGTCTCCAGATCGGTGTCGCGGTCGAACGGGGTCGCGGGCGCGGACAGCCCGATGCGGCTGGCGATCACGCCGGGCGCGAACCGGTCGTCGACGGCCGCCGTGAACAGCAACGTCCGCATCCCCCGCTCGCGGTAGTTGAAGTCGGCCTGGAGCAGGTTGGTCGACTTACCGGCGTTCATCGAAGCGTAGTAGAAGTAGAGCTTGGCCATCAGCCCAGCACGTCGATCGGAACGGGCGCGGTCGGGCCGACCTCGCCGGCCATGTCGCCGTCGAAGGTAGCAAGGGCCGTGGCGCTCCCGCTGCGAGCCGCGAGCAGGTGGATGGCGTCGTCGAAATCCGCCCCCGCGACGTACCGGTCGAGCGCCCAGCGAACGCCGGCCGCATCGACGAACCGCAGGCCCGGATGGTGGGATAGCCTGCCGAGCGCGGACGCGATCTGCGCTCGTGTCTGCTTGTAGTAGCTGCGCAGCACCCACTCGCATTCGAGGACGACCGTGAACGGGACCCATAGAGTCTCACGCGCGATCACTTCACGCGCGATCGCCTCCTGTCTCGGGTCGTCACCGGTGACCAGGCGCAGGATGACGTTCGTATCGGCGGCCCTCAAGGCCGGCCCCGCTCCGCGAACATGCGGCCGACCGCGTCGTCCATGTCCTTGATCGAGGCGGGACGTCCCTGCCAGCGCGGGACGTGACGGCGGAACTCGTCCCAGTCGAACGGAGCGGGCGCGGGCGCCTGATCGGGATGGCGGCGCAGCACCAGGGTCTCGCCTACTTCTTCCATGACGACGGTGGAGCCGTTCCAGTGGAGACGCTCGCGCACATCGGACGGGATCGGGATATCACCGTCGGGCTTGACCGGAAGCAGCCTGCTCATGCCGGACACCTGCGCCCGGCTCGGCGGTCCGTCAATCCTCGCCCAGGTCGCGCGCCACTTCCGGCTTGCGGAGGATGGCGTCGATGCGGCCGCCCTCGTCGAAGCTCTCGTCGGCGAGGAATTTCAGCTTGGCCGCGTATTTAGTGCGGACGCGGTGGGCGACCTCGCGTTGGAGGAACGCGGTGTTCTGGCGCAGCGCCTTCAGCACCGCTTCCTCGTCTTCGCCGAGCAAAGGTTTCACGAACACGGTGGCGTGGCGCAGGTCGGGGGACATGCGCACTTCGGTCACGGAGACGAGGTGCTTCGCCAGCGTCTCGTCATGGACGTCGCCGCGGGCCAGGATCTCCGACAGGACGTGACGCACCTGCTCGCCGACGCGGAGCAGGCGGACGGAGCGTTCGGGTTGTTCTTTGTTCATACCGCCTCCAAGCCCCTCTCCCTGCGGGAGAGGGAGGGGCCCGCCCCTGCTCCGCAGGGATGGGAGGGTGACCTGACGAGCCTAATGCGCCCGCTCTCACCTCGCGCTCGCTCGCGCGAGCTCGCCCCTCTCCCGATGGGAGAGGGGCTGCCGATCAGAGCGTCCGCTCGCGCAGCTCGACCTCGAACGTCTCCAGGAAGTCGCCCGGCTTGATGTCCGTGAAGTTCTGCGTGAACGTCACGCCGCACTCCAGGCCCGCGCGGACTTCCGGGACGTCGTCCTTGAAGCGCCGCAGGCTGGCGATCTCGCCCTGGTAGATGATGACGTCGTTGCGCGTGATGCGCGCCTTGAGCGCCTTCCTGATCGAACCCTCGACGACCAGCAGACCGGCGGCGCGGCCCGTCTTGCCGGCGGAGAAGACCTCGCGGATCTCCGCGCGGCCGACCACCGTCTCGAACGCCTCCGGCCCGAGCTGCCCCGCCATGCCGGCGCGGATCTCGTCGACCAGGTCGTAGATCACGTCGTAATACTTCAACGCGACCTTGCCCCGCTCGGCGATCTCGCGCGCCTTGGCGTTGGCGCGGACGTTGAAGCCGATGATCGGCGCTCCGCTGGCCGACGCCAGCGTCACGTCGGACTCCGTGATGCCGCCCACGCCCGAGTGCAGGATCCGGGCCTTGATGTCGTCGGTCGAGATCTTGTTGATCGACGCCACGATCGCCTCGACGGTGCCCTGCGTATCTGCCTTGACGACGAGGGGGTACTCGATCGCCTGGTTGGCCTTCAGCGCCGAGAACATCGACTCGAGGCTGGCGGGGGCCGACGTGGTGCGCTTCTGCGTGAGCACGCCCTGGCGGTACTCGGCGACCTCGCGGGCGCGCGCCTCGTTCTCGACGACCTGGAGCCCGTCGCCGGCCGACGGCACGCCCGACATGCCGAGCACTTCGACCGGCATCGCGGGATCGGCGGACTTCACCTGCCGGCCCTTGTCGTCGACCAGCGCGCGGACCTTGCCCGACTCCGCGCCGATGACGAACACGTCGCCGACCTTGAGCGTACCGCGCTTGATCAGCACGGTCGCCACCGGGCCGCGGCCCTTGTCGAGCTTCGCCTCGATCACGACGCCCTCGGCGGCGCGGTCGGGGTTGGCGCCGAGCTCGAGCAGCTCGGCCTGGAGCTGGATCTTCTCGATCAGCTGGTCGAGGCCGGTCTTCTTGAGCGCGGAGACCTCCACGTCCTGGACGTCGCCGCCCATCTCCTCGACCACGACCTCGTGCTCGAGCAGGCGCTCGCGGACGCGCTGGGCGTTGGCCTCGTATTTGTCGATCTTGTTGATCGCCACGATCATCGGCTTGCCCGACGCCTTGGTGTGGTGGATCGCCTCGATCGTCTGCGGCATCAGGCCGTCGTCGGCCGCGACCACCAGCACCACGAGATCGGTCACGTCGGCGCCCCGGGCGCGCATCTGCGTGAACGCCTCATGGCCCGGCGTGTCGAGGAAGGTGACCTTGGACTTGTCCTTCAGCGTGACCTGATAGGCGCCGATATGCTGGGTGATGCCGCCGGCCTCGCCGCGCACCACGTCCGTGCCGCGCAGCGCGTCGAGGAGCGACGTCTTGCCGTGGTCGACATGGCCCATGATCGTGACCACGGGCGGCCGCGGACGGAGCGCCTCGGCGGCGTCCTCCGTGGTGTCCACCGCCAGATCGACGTCGGACGCCGACACGCGGCTGATGTTATGGCCGAACTCGGTCACCAGCAGCTCGGCCGTATCCTGGTCGATGGTCTGCGTCATGGTGACGGGCATGCCCATCTTGAACAACGCCTTCACCAGGTCCGCGCCCTTCTCGGCCATGCGATTGGCGAGCTCCTGGACGGTGATCGCTTCCGGCACCTGGACGTCGCGGACCTGCTTGGGCTGCGCCTCGCGCGGGCCGAAGTGACGGCGCTCCTTTTCGCGGGCGCGCTTCAGCGCCGCGAGCGAGCGAGCGCGGGCGCCGCCTTCATCGTTGAGCGCACGGTTGACCGTAAGCTTGCCGCCCCGCCGCTCCTCCCCCTTCCGGTCGCGCGACGGCGAAGGGCGGGCGGGGGGCGCGTTGCGCGGGGACGCCTGACCGCCCGGAAGCGGACGCGAGGGCGTAGCACCGGCGCCGGTACGCGCGGCCGGAGCGGCCGTCGCCGCCGGAGCGGGCTGCTCGACGGGCTTGGGCGGCGGGGGCGGCGGAACGGGTCGCGCCACGGGCGAGAAGCGGCGCGGGGCCGGCATGGACGGGTCGCGCGTCAGCTCCACGATCGGCGGCGGCGCAGGTGGGGCCGCGACGGGCGGAGCGGGACGCGGCGCAGGGGCGGCGGGCTTCGGCTGGCGCGCCTCGGCGGCGCGCGCCACCTCCGGCTCGGGCTGCGGCGTCGGGGCCGGAGCGGGCGTCGGCTCGGCCACGGGCTGCGGAGCGGGCTCCGGCTCAGGGGCGGGCTCGGGCGCCGGCGCGGGCTTCGCTTCGGCTTCGGCGCGCGCACGCTCCTCGGCCTGGCGACGCTCCTCTTCGGCGGCACGGGCGCGCAGCTCCGCCTCGCGGTCGCGGCGACGCGTCTCCTCGAGGGCGGCCATGCGCTGCTCCTCGGCCTCGCGCAGCAGGCGGGCCTGGCGCTCCTGCGCGGTCTCGCCGGCAGGGGCGCGCGGCGCGGGCGCGGGCTGGGGCGCTTGCTGGGCGGGCGCCGCCGGCGTCGGCTCAGGAGCCGCTTCGGGCGCGGCTTCGCCGGGGCGGCGGAAGGTCCGCGCCTTTTTCGTCTCCACGATGACCGTGTTCGACCGGCCGTGGCTGAAACTCTGCTTCACCTTGCCGGTCTCGACCGTGCGCCGCAGCCCCAGGGGCGCGCGCATGCCGAGCTTCGGCTTCTCGTTGTCGGTGTCGCTCACTCAAATTCCTCAGTTCGTCGCGGCCGAAGGCGCGCCCCGGTCGGGGAGCGCCGATGCGCCTTGCGAGGCCGTTCCGCAAGACGTGGAATCAGACCCCCGCAAAGCAAGGCTTTGCGGGGACCCCAACACGTGATCAGGGCCGTTGAAACGCAGCCAGCGGTCGAGCGCTTCGCCCACCCGCTTCGCCGCCGCCTGGTCGGTCAGCCCGAGATGTACCACATTCTCCCGGCCCAACGCCAACGACAATATGGGTCGGGCGATAGGCAGAACCAACCCCTTCAGGTCCGAACCCTCGCGGTCGGACCCGACGCGCCACGCTTGCGCGAGCTTGCGCACCCCGTCCTCGCCCGCGTCGGCGGCGTGGTAGAGCGCGCGGAGCCGGCCCGAACGCGCCGCCATCTCGATCTTGTCGGAGCCCGTGAGGAGCGTGCCGGCTTTCGCCTCCAGCCCCAGCCGGTCGAGCGCGTGCCGGCGCAGCGCGTCCGCGATGCGCTCGGGAAGATCGGGGGAGGCCTCGACCGCGCCCGTCTTGAACGCGCGGGACAGCGCGCCGCGCAGCCGCCCCGTGGCCAGCGCCTGCTCCAGTTCGGCGCGCGGAACCCCGATCCACGCGCCCCGGCCGGGCGCGCGGGCGCGGATGTCGGGATGGACCTGGCCGTCGGGGCCGAGCGCCAAGCGGATCAGCCCCGCGCGCGAGCCGCGCTCGCCCGACAGGATGCAGCGGCGGACGGGGTCGTGCCCCGCCGCCTCGGCCGATGGGTCTAACGGATCGGCGTCATCGCTCGGAGTCCGCATGCGCGTCCTCCTGCTTGGGCTCTTCGTCCTCGAACCAGTGCGCGCGGGCCGCCATGATGATCTCGTTGCCCTGCTCGTCCGACAGGCCGTAGGCGGACAGGATGCCGCCCTTGGGCTCCGGCCGCTTGGGCGCGTCGTCGTTGCGGCGGCGCGGCTCGACGCGCTTCTTCTCGACCAACTCGTCGGTCGCCAGGTCGGCGAGGTCGTCGAGCGTCTTGATCCCCGCCTTGCCCAGCGTGACGAGCATCGCTTCGGTCAGATAGGGCATGTCGGCCAGCGCGTCCTCGACGCCGAGCGCCCGGCGCTCGTCGCGATTGGCCTGCTCGCGCCGCTCCAGCGCCTCCTGTGCGCGGCTCTGCAGCTCCTGCGCCAGGTCCTCGTCGAAGCCCTCGATCGAGGCCAGCTCGTCGATTTCGACGTAAGCGACCTCCTCCAGCTGGGTGAAGCCCTCGGCGACGAGCAGCTGCGCGAGCGTCTCGTCGACGTCCAGCTCGTTCTGGAAGGTGTCGGTGCGCTCGACGAACTCGCGCTGGCGCTTCTCGGAGGCGTCGGCCTCCGTCAGGATGTCGATCGCCTTGCCCGTCAGCTGCGACGCGAGGCGGACATTCTGGCCGCGGCGGCCGATCGCGAGCGACAGCTGGTCGTCGGGGACGACCACCTCGATCCGCTCCTCCTCCTCGTCGATCAGCACGCGGGCCACGCTGGCGGGCTGGAGCGCGTTCACGACGAACGTCGCGACGTCGGACGACCAGGGGATGATGTCGATCTTCTCGCCCTGCATCTCCTGCACGACCGCCTGTACGCGGCTGCCCTTCATGCCGACGCAGGCGCCGACGGGGTCGATCGACGAGTCGTGGCTGATCACGCCGATCTTGGCGCGGCTGCCCGGGTCGCGGGCGGCGGCCTTGATCTCGATGATGCCGTCGTAGATCTCCGGCACCTCCTGCGCGAACAGCTTGCGCATGAAATCGGGATGCGCGCGGGACAGGAAGATCTGCGGACCGCGGTTCTCGCGCACCACCTTGAAGATCAGCGAACGGATGCGGTCGTTGACGCGCACCACCTCGCGCGGGATCTGCTGGTCGCGGCGGATGACGCCCTCGGCGCGGCCCAGGTCGACGACGACGTGGCCGAACTCGACGCGCTTGACGACGCCCGTGATGATCTCGCCCTGGCGGTCCTTATACTCTTCGTACTGGCGCTCGCGCTCGGCGTCGCGGACCTTCTGGAAGATGACCTGCTTGGCGGCCTGGGCGGCGATGCGGCCGAACTCGATGGGGGGCAGCGGGTCGACGATGAAGTCGCCGATCGCGGCGCCCGGCTGCAGCTTCTCCGCGCCCTTCAGGTCGATCTGCTTGTAATAGTCGTCGACCTGCTCAACCACCTCGACGACGCGCCACAGGCGCAGGTCGCCGGTCGTGGCGTCCAGCTTGGCGCGGATGTCGTTCTCCTGGCCGTAGCGCGCCTTGGCGGCGCGCTGGATCGCGTCCTCCATCGCTTCGATGACGATGGCGCGGTCGATCATCTTCTCGGACGCGACCGAATTGGCGATCGCGATCAGCTCCGCGCGATTGGCGGTGGCGGTGCCGGCGGCTGCGGTGGCCATCAATGCTGTTCCTCTGCTTGGTCGACGTCCTCGTCGGCCTCTGGTTCTAATTCGTCGGCGCCCTCGGTCGAGAGCGGTCGGGTCGCGGCGATCAGCCGGTCGGTGATGACGAGCTTGGCGTCCTCGATCCGGTCGAAGGGGAGCCGCGCCTGC
>DASVSW010000168.1:0-1509 GCA_036387895.1 Sphingomonas sp. | reverse complement strand
CGTCACGCTTCTCCCTGCGTCTCGATCAGCGACGCGGCCAGCGCTTCCTTGGGCGTCTTCCCGCCCCAGAGCACGAACTGGAACACGGGGTAGAAGCGCTCGCACTCGTCGATCGCGCTCTCGACGAGCAGCTCGGCGGCGGAAAGGGACATGGTGCCCTCCTCCGCGCCGTCGACCATGGCGGCGTGCCGGTAGAGCAGGATGCCCGACGAGGACCAGAGCTCGAAATGACCGATCCACAGCTGCTCGTTCACCAGCCCGATCGTCTCGTAGATCGACGACCGGCGATCGTCGGTCACCTTGATGTCCGGAAAGGCCAGGAACTGGAGCACCTGGTCGTCCTCGCGCCACAGCGCGCGGAGCTCGTACTCGGTCCAGCTGCCCTTCACCGTCGCGACGATCTCGTCGTCATGGCGCTCGAAGCTCCAGCCGTGCGCGGCGTAATAGGCTTCCAGCATGTCGATGGGCGCCGAGTCGTCCACCTCGAAGTCACGTTCGTCGAGCATCGATCCCCCTTACCACGCCCGTTCGACGCTGGGCAGGGTGCAACGAGCCGTCACCTCGCGCAAGCGCGGGCGGGCCGGCCGTTCGGAATGTCGTGGATAAAAGGCGGTCAGTGCGCGCCCGTGCGCGCTTCGAGCGCGTCCAGCCGCGCGCGGAGCGCGTCCGCCTCGTCGCGGGCGGCGGCGGCCATGGCCTTGACCGCCTCGAACTCGTCGCGGCTCACGAAGTCCAAGCCGCCGATCCACTCGCGCGCGCGCTCCCGCGCGCCGGCCTGGCCCTCGCGCGCGGCGCCCGCCAGCGTTCCGGCCGCGCCGTTCACGAACTTCACGAAATCGTCGAACATCCGGTTTTCGGATTGCATCTTCTATCCTCGGTTTTCAGCCGACGACTTGGGACGTGCGGGACCCGGGCGCAAGCGTCTCGGCGTCCGGGTTGAGCCGGTCGACGCGGAAGGTCAGCACGCCGGCGTAGGAGATCCACACCAGATAGGGTACGATCAGCCAGCCCGCCGCCGGCCGGATGCGCGCGAAGGTGACGGTCGTCGCGATCCCGGTCGCCAGCATGGCGATGATCAGCATCCACGCCGCCGTCACCCGATGCGCGCCGAAGAAGAGCGGCGACCAGGCGAGGTTGAGCACGAGCACCGTCGCGAACAGCGCGATCGCCCTGCCCCGTCCCCGGGCGCCCCGGGCGTTGATCACGATCGCCAACGCGAGGCCGAGAAGCGCGTAGAGCGTCGTCCAGGCGACGGGGAAAGCCCAGTCGGGCGGCGTCGCGGCGGGCTTGACCAGCGCGCGGTACCAGAGGTTCTCGTCGCCAGCCGGAGCCAGCGCCGCAGACCCGAAGCCGAGCAGCAGCACCAGCGGAACGCAGACGAGCGCCCAGCGCAGGAGCGACATGCGCAATTGACCCTTGGATGCGATGCCGCCCAATCCGTTCACCCCGTCCCGTTTCGGCCCCGTCTGCCGGTCGCGCACGTCCCCGTCCATAGACGCGTGGCGAGCG
>DASVSW010000167.1:0-10789 GCA_036387895.1 Sphingomonas sp. | reverse complement strand
CGCGAGCGCTCGACCACGCGATCGGTGACGGCGGCGAGGGCGGGGTGGAGTTGGGTCATGATGCTGTCCCGGTGCTCCCGCGCAGGCGAGGATCCAGAGCGGCGGGCGCAGCGCTGGACGCTCTGGGTCCCCGCCTACGCGGGGACATGGAGAGGGTGATCGGCGTCACGGCGCCCAATGTATGTCGACGGGCAGCTCGGCGTCCGCCAGCACCCGGCCGATGGGGTAAGGGCTCGACGGCCCCTGCGCGATCGCCTGCTCGATGACGCGGCGCTTCTCCGCGCCGGTGACCGCGATCATCAGCGCGCGGGCGGTGACGATGCCCTGGCGGCTTAAGCTCACACGCGCGACAGGCGCTTCGGGCGGCAGCGGATCGGGCATGACGCCCAGCGCGCGGCGCTCGCGAGGGCCGCTCAGCGCCTCGTCGTAATCGGGGCCGGGGAAGATCGACGCCGTGTGCCCGTCCGCGCCGACGCCCAGCAGGCAGAGGTCGAGCGGCCAGTGCAGGTCCTGGCAGAGCGCGTCCGCCGCGCGGCCCGCGGCCTTGTGGTCCTTGGTCGAGGCCGACACGATCGGGATGACGCGCGCGCCCTTGGGGATGAACGCCTTGCCGATCATGGTGACGTTTGACAACGGATCGCCGAGCGGCACGAGGCGCTCGTCGGTCGGCACGATCGTCACGCGCTTCCAATCGAGCTTGGCCTTGGCGAGCTTGTCGTAGATCGCGATCGGCGTCTTGCCGCCGGGCAGCGCGATCACCGCCGCGCCGCGCGCGTCGATCGCCGATTCGATGATGAACTGCACGTCGCCCGCGACCGCGCCCGCCATCTCGACCGCGTCGTCATATTCCCACCACTCGATCTCGTCGCTCATATCGCCTCCTGTTGGCGGGCGCCCCGCACCATGGGAAGCCGGCTTACGTACTCAGTCGTCCTGCCAGGTCACCCCGTCGCGCTCCGTCAGCGCGACCGCGCCCGAAGGGCCCCAGGTGCCGGCCGCGTAGGATTTGGGCCTGACGCCGTTCGCCGCCCAGCCTTCGCGGATCGAATCGATCCAGCGCCACTGCGCCTCGACCTCGTCGCGGCGGACGAACAGCGTCTGGTCGCCCTCGATCAGGTCGAGCAGCAGCCGCTCATAGGCGATCCGCCGCCTGGTCCCTGCGAACTCGTGGTCCATCGACAGGTTTAATGGCACTTCGCGCAGGCGGATGCCGTCGCGGTCGAGGCCTGGTTCCTTCGCCATGACGAGGAGCTGGACATACTCCTCGGGCTGGAGGCGGATCACCAGCGTGTTCGGCTGGAGCAACCCACCGCGGCCGGAGAACATCGAGTGCGGCACCGGCTTGAACTGGATCGCGATCTCCGACCGGCGCGTCGCCATGCGCTTGCCGGTGCGGAGGTAGAAAGGGACGCCCTGCCAGCGCCAGTTGTCGATATGCGCCTTCACCGCGACGAAGGTCTCGGTCGCGGAGTCCTTGCCCAGCTCCTCTGTGTAGCCGCGGACGATCTTGCCGTTCGACGCGCCCGCCGCGTACTGCCCGACCACCGTGTCCCGGTTGGCGTCCTCCGGCGCGATCGGCCGGAGCGAGCGGAAGACCTTGGCCTTCTCGTCGCGCACCGCGTCCTTGTCGAAGCGCGCGGGCGGCTCCATCGCAATAAGCGCGAGCAGCTGGAGCATGTGGTTCTGCACCATGTCGCGCAGCGCGCCCGTGCCCTCGTAATAGCCGGCGCGCTCCTCCAGGCCGACCGTCTCCGAAATGGTGATCTGGACGTTGTCGATCCCGCGGGCGTTCCACACCGGCTCGAAGAACGAGTTGCCGAAGCGCAGCGCCAGGATGTTCTGCACCGTCTCCTTGCCGAGATAGTGGTCGATGCGGAAGGTGCGCGCCTCGGGGAAGGCCTTGGCGACCGCGTCGTTGATCTCGGCGCTGGAGGCAAGGTCGTAGCCGAGCGGCTTCTCCAGCCCGATCCGCACCGTGTCGCCGGCGAGGCCGACGGAGGACAGGCCTTCGATCGTCGGCTCGAACAGGCTGGGCGCGGTGGACAAGTAGATGGCGAGCCCGCTCGACACGTCGCCCACCTTGTCCGCTAGCGCGCGGAAGCCGTCGACCTGGCTGGCGTCGAGCGCCTGATAGCCGATCCGGTCGAGGAAGGACGCGATCCGCGCGTCGTCGCGCCGATCCTCGGGCAGGAACTCGGCCAGGACATCGCGCGCCATGCCGCGGAAGCCGTCGTCGTCCAGCTCCGACCGGGCGGTCGCGGTGATCGTCAGACCTTGCGGCAGCAGGCCGTCCGCGTGCAGCCCGTAGAGCGACGGCAGCAGCATGCGCTTGGACAGGTCGCCCGTCGCCCCGAACAGCAATAGCTTCCCCACCGGTCGACGTTCCATGCCCCCACTCCCGTCCGTCAGAGGATCAGTCCCGCGAGCGGGTCGAGCCCCGCCATCAGATTGAGATTCTGCACCGCCGCGCCGCCGGCGCCTTTGCCGAGATTGTCGAGCAGGGCGATGAGCCGAACCTGCCCCTCGCCCGAGCAGACATGGAGGTCGAGCCGGTCGCTCGGCGTGGCGTCCGCGCGCAGCAGCAGCTCGTCCGGCGCGCCCTGGTGCACCCGGACCAGCGGCCGGTCGTCGAAGAACGCGGCCAGCGCGTCGTGTATCGCTGTCGGAGATGGCCGCCCCGGGATCGCGGCGACCGGAAGCGGCACCTCGACGATCATGCCGCGATAGGCGCGCGCGACCGACGGCGCGAACAGGGGAGGGTGGACCAGCCCGGCATGGCGCCGCATCTCCGGCACGTGCTTGTGCCCGAGCGACAGGGCGTAGCTGCGGAACGCCAGGTCCGGCTCGCGCTCGAACCGCTCGATCAGCGCTTTGCCGCCGCCGGAGTAACCGGAGACGGCGTTGACGGTGAGCGGCCAGTCGGCCGGGATCAGCCCGGCGCGCACGAGCGGCGCGACCAGCGCCAGGAAGCCGGTCGGGTAGCAGCCCGGGTTCGACACGCGCGAGGCCGCGGCGACGTCGAACCCGAGTTCCGGAAAGCCGTAGGTCCAACCGTCCGCGACGCGATGCGCGCTGGAGGCGTCGATCACGCGCGTACGATCGTTCCGGATCAGCGCCACCGCCTCCCGCGCCGCCGCGTCGGGCAGGCACAGGATGACGAGATCGGCGTCGTTCAGCGCCTCGGCGCGGGCGTCGGCGTCCTTGCGCCGCGCCTCGTCCAGGACCACCACGGACAGGTCCTTGCGACCGGCGAGCCGTTCGCGGATCTCGAGCCCGGTCGTCCCCGCGGCCCCGTCGATGAAGACGGCGGGCGTCATCCGCGCGTCAGCGCGTCCGCGTCGAGATAGCCCACCAGCCCGCATCCGGGTGCCACGCCCCAAGCTTTCCTGCCCGCCACCTCCAGCACGTCGAACGGTTCGCCCTCGCGGAGCTCGACGAGCGTCTCGGCGCCGTCATCGCGACCGGGCCGCAACCGCACCGGCCGCGCGACCCGGCGCGGCATGGGGGCCGCGTAATGAGGCGCGAACACCCGGTCCGCCAGGCGGACATCGGCCAGATCGGGCCGGACGGCGTGGGTGCGGGGATCGAGCCGGACCGACGGCCCGGTCAGCGCGAAGCGCTCACGCGTCGGCGCGGGCGCGTGGTCGGTGAATCCCGGGTTCGGCACGGGCGCTGGCCCGTTCGTCGTCGCGGTCGGCCTCGGGGCCTCCGATGGCGGGGCGGTGGGCGCTGGCGTCGTCTCCGTCGCCGATGAAATGCCCGAACTCGTCAAGAAACTCCGCCCCTTCAGAAGTGCGCGCGACGAAGATGTTGCGCTTGTCGCTGTCGTCGCGTTGCCGGCGCAGATAGCCGAGCGCCCCCAATCTGTTCAAGGCGCGCGTCACGACGGGCTTGGACACGTTCAGCGCGCGCGCCAATCCGCGTACCGTGTGCGGCCCCGGATTGAGGTAGACGAGCAGCAGCAACGCCATCTGCCGGTTGGTGAGATCGGGTTCGCCGGACCGGACGTAATCGACGAGCGTCCTCATCCAGGTCGACAACGACGACCCGTCGCCGTCCTGGGTAGCCTGGTTGCGATGAGCGGCTGTGGCCACGTGTGGGTTCCACTTGCTGAACCGAAGCGTTGCCCCGGAGATCCTTACGCGTCCATAACGCTAGGAATCGTCGGGAGTTTCGCGACGGCTCGGCAAAGATTAACGAGTTCTCCGCGCGGTTGATCGTTTCGGGCTTCGCGCCTATGTCGCCGCGATCCTGCAATCGACGGAACTCCCCCAGCACATGTTCGCCTTCCTCCTCGTCGTCCACGCGATCATCGCGGCCGCGCTCGTGACCGTGATCCTGATGCAGCGGTCGGAGGGCGGCGGGCTCACCACCGGCGGCTCGCCGTCGGGGCTGATGTCGGCGCGGGGCGCGGCGAACTTCCTGACGCGTGCGACCTCGGTGCTCGCCGGCCTGTTCATCGCGATGGCGATCGTGCTCGCGGTGTACGCGTCGACCCGGCAGGGCGCGGCGACGGTGGACGCCTCGCTCGCCCGCTCGCCCGGCGCGCCGATCACCCGGCCCCAGGCTCCGGCGCCCGGCGCGGACGCGTCGACGCTTCAGACCGCGGCGGCCGCCGCGGCCGCGGGGGCCGCCCCGGTCCCCGGCGACAACTCCACCGTCCCGCTCGCACGCTGACCTGACGCCGCGCGTTTCGTCGCAATCGACCGTCCGCGCGGAGCGCGGGCGCTTGTCCCACACGTCCTGATAACGCTAGGCGACTCCTCCCATGGCGCGGTACATCTTCATCACCGGCGGCGTGGTCTCGTCGCTCGGCAAAGGCCTCATGGCGGCTTCGCTGGCGGCCCTCCTTCAAGCGCGCGGCTATCGCGTGCGCATCCGCAAGTTCGACCCCTACCTCAACGTCGACCCGGGCACGATGAGCCCGTACCAGCACGGCGAGGTCTACGTGACCGACGACGGCGCCGAGACCGACCTCGATCTCGGCCATTACGAGCGCTTCACCGGCGTGTCGGCGCGCCAGTCGGACAACGTCACGTCTGGCCGCATCTATCAGCAGATCATCCAGCGCGAGCGGCGCGGCGACTATCTGGGCGCGACGGTGCAGGTCATCCCGCACGTCACCGACGCCATCAAGGCGTTCGCGCGCGCCGACACCGTCGACGACGACGGCCAGGACCTCGACTTCGTCCTGTGCGAGATCGGCGGCACCGTGGGCGACATCGAGTCGCTGCCGTTCATCGAAGCGATCCGCCAGCTTAGGAACGAGCTCGGCCGCGGCAACAGCATCTCGATCCACGTCACGCTGGTGCCCTACATCGCCGCCGCGGGCGAGCTGAAGACGAAGCCGACGCAGCACTCGGTCCGCGAACTGGCGGCGCTCGGCGTGTCGCCCGACGTGCTGGTGTGCCGCTGCGAGCAGCCGCTGCCGCCGTCGGAGCGGGCCAAGATCGCGCTGTTCTGCAACGTGCCGGAAGGCGCGGTCATCCCCGCGCTCGACGCGAAGAGCATCTACGCGGTGCCGCTGCAGTATCATGCCGAGGGGCTGGACGCGGAGGTGCTCCGCGCCTTCGGCATCGAGCCGGCCGCCTCGCCCGACCTGTCGCGCTGGGCCGACATCGTCGACCGGCTGACCAGCCCGGAGGGCGAGGTGACGATCGGCGTCGTCGGCAAGTATGTCGGGCTGCAGGACGCGTACAAGTCGCTTAACGAAGCGCTGGTCCATGGCGGGATCGCCAACCGCGTCAAGGTCAACATCCGCTGGATCGACGCCGAGCTGTTCGAGGGCGACGAGGCGGAGGTCGCCGCGCGGCTGGAGCCTTGCCACGCTATCCTGGTCCCCGGCGCCTTCGGCGAGCGCGGCGCGGAGGGCAAGATCGCGTCCGTTCGCTTCGCGCGGCAGCGGCGCGTACCGTATTTCGGCATCTGCTTCGGGATGCAGATGGCCTGCATCGAGGGCGCCCGAGACGACGCCGGCATTGCGCAAGCCAGCTCGACCGAGTTCGGTCCGACGCCCGAACCGGTGGTCGGCCTGATCACCGAATGGATGGGCCGCGAAGGCCTGGAGAAGCGCGAGGAGCAGGGCGACCTCGGCGGCACGATGCGGCTCGGCGCGTACGAAGCGTCGCTGGACGGCAACAGCGTCGTCGCGTCTATCTACGGGTCCACCGCGATCAGCGAACGCCACCGCCACCGCTACGAGGTGAACACCCATTACCGCGACGCGCTGGAGAAGGGCGGTCTGGTATTCAGCGGCATGTCGCCTGACGGCACGCTGCCCGAGATCGTCGAGCGCCCCGACCATCCCTGGTTCGTCGGCGTCCAGTTCCACCCGGAGCTGAAGAGCAAGCCCTTCGACCCGCATCCCCTCTTCGCCAGCTTCATCGAAGCGGCCGTGAAGCAGAGCCGGCTAGTCTAGAAAAAGCGCCCGGGCCCCTCGGCCCGAGCGCTCCGCGGCGTCCACAGGGAGTCGGTAGGACGCCGAGCCGGTCAGGCGGCCTTAGCCGTCTCGTCGATCTTGTTCTCGACGGCGGCGAGCGGCGCGCCGGTCTTGATGGCGATGTTCTTGGGCTTCATCGCCTCGGGCACTTCGCGCACGAGGTCGATGACGAGCAGTCCGTCGTTCAGCCGCGCGTCCTCGACGAAGACGAAGTCCGCGAGTTCGAAGCGGCGCTCGAAGCTGCGGTTCGCGATCCCGACGTGCAGGAAGTTCGCGCCTTCCGTCTTCTCGTCCTTCCTGCCCGAGACCAGCAGCAGGTTCTGCTGCGCGGTGATCTCGATGTCGTCGCGCGAGAAGCCGGCGACCGCCAGGGTGATGCGGTACCGATCGTCCGCCAGGCGCTCGAGGTTGAAGGGCGGGTAGTTGTCGGGCGACGCGCCCCGCGCGTTCGCCTCCAGCATGTCGAAGAGCCGATCGAAGCCGACGGTCGAGCGGCGGTAAGGGGTCAGATCGAGACGCATATCAAATCCTCCATCGAAGCGAGTTGACGATGCTGGCGCCCGGCCCGGCCGCGACGCCTGCGCACGGCCCACGAAGGCGCCGTGCGACGCTTAATTAGGATCGGTTCGGCCCCGTTCAAGACCGCTCGGTCGCACAATGGCGTGAGTTGAACGCCTATTCGTTCGATAGGAGATTGCAATCCAGAGCTGATTAGAGGACATTACAGGCGAACAGCAGCCGAAGGTCCGACCATGCCCGTCACGCTCTCGATCCTTCTCGCCCTCCAGGCCGCCGGCGCGACCACGCCCGTCGACCAGACCGCCAGCCCCCAGACGCCGCCATCAATCCAATCCGCGCCCGCTCCAACCAACCCGACCGTGGACGTCGACGTGTCGGTCGAAGGCCAGGTTCCGGAGGGCAGGCTGGGCGTCGCGCAACAGCAGGCGCCGGGCGGTGGCGACGTGGTCGTGACCGCGCGCCGGCGGAGCGAGTCGGTCCAGAGCGTGCCGATCGCCATCTCGGTCATCGGCGGTACCGCATTGGCCGAGACGGGGACGTACAACGTCAACCGGCTGACCCAGATCCAGCCGACGCTCCAGTTCTTCTCGACCAATCCCCGCAACACCGCGGTCAACATCCGCGGCCTCGGCGCGCCGTTCGGCTTGACCAACGACGGCATCGAGCAGGGCGTCGGCGTATATGTCGACCAGGTGTTCCAGGGCCGGGTCGCCGCGACCTCGTTCGACTTCACCGACACCGAGCGCATCGAAGTGCTGCGCGGCCCGCAGGGTACGTTGTACGGCAAGAACACGACGTCGGGCGCGATCAACATCGTCACCCGCACGCCGAGCTTCACGCCGGAGGCGCGCGTCGAGGTGACCGGCGGCAATCTCGACTTCCTCCAGGCCCGCGGCTCGGTGTCCGGACCGATCGTCGGCGAGACGGTCGCGGCGCGGTTGTCGCTGTCGCTGACGACGCGGCGCGGCACGATCCTGAACGTCCGCACCGACGAGTATCAGAACAGCCAGGACAACCTGTCGATCCGCGGCCAGATGCTGTTCCGCGCCGCGCCGAACCTGGACGTCACCGTCTACGCCGACTGGAACCGGCAGGACCCGGACTGCTGCGTCCAGATCCCGGTTCGCGTCGGCGTGACGCAACGTCCCGCCAGCCGCCAGTTCCCCGCGCTCGCTGCGGCGCTCGGCTATACGCCGCCGAGCCTGAACGCGTTCGACCGCTTGACCGACATCGACGTGCCGCTGCGGGCGAAGAATACGATCGGCGGCTTCTCGCTGCTCGCGAACTGGGACCTGGGCGCGGCGACGGTGACCTCGGTCAGCGCGTTCCGCTTCTGGGACTGGGTTCCGTCGAACGACCGCGACTTCATCGGGCTGCCGATCACGACCCAGTCCGCCAACCCGTCGCAGCAGAAGCAGTACAGCCAGGAGCTGCGCATCGCGTCCAACGGTGAGAACCGCGTCGACTACGTGCTGGGCGGCTTCTACTTCTTCCAGACGATCGACACCCAGGGCTTGCAGGTGCAGGGGCCGGCGGCGAGCCGGTATCTGCTCAATCCGCCGTCCGGCGGCTGCGTCCCGGGCAGCACGGCCAACGCCTGCAATCCCGCCGTCCTGAACGGCCTGGCGTCGCGCAACACCATCGGTTTCGAGAACACGAGCGCCGCGCTGTTCGGCAAGCTGACCTGGCACGTCACCGACCGGCTGGAGATCGCGCCGGGCCTGCGGCTCAACTACGACAAGAAGACGGGTTCCTACCTGTCGACGGTCACGACCGGCGCCGGCGCCGCGCTCAACTGCTCCACGGCGGCGCAGGCCGCGAGTTCGGTGACGCGCGACCGGTGCGGCGTCCTGGCGCCCCAGTTCTACGAACCGGAGTTCGACGACTGGAACGTGTCGGGCGACGTCACCGCGTCCTACGACTTCTCCGACGACGTGCACGGCTACGCGACCTTCGCCCGGAGCTACAAATCGGGCGGCATCAACCTGTCGGGCGTCCCGCTCGACGCCGCGAACAACCCGATCCTCGCGTCGGCGACCGTCAAGCCGGAGAAGGTCAACCACTACGAACTCGGCCTGAAGACGCAGTTCTTCGGACGGCGCGCGACCGTCAACGTCGCCGCGTTCCGCACCGAGATCGAGGATTACCAGGCGACGGTCACCAACGGCCAGCTGGGCGTGCTCCGCGGCTACCTCGCCAACGCCGGCAAGGTCCGGACGCAGGGCGTGGAGGTCGACACCGCCTTCCGCCCGACCGACCGGGTCAGCCTGTACCTGAACGGCGCCTACACCGACGCCGAGTATGTCCGCTTCGTCGACGCGCCGTGCCCGCCCGAGCTGTCGGGCGGCGCGGCGGCGACCGCCGCCAATCCCGCCAGCCCGCCCGCGGTCGCGGGCGGCTTCAGCCCGCCCAATTGCGACATCTCCGGCCAGGCGGTGCCCGGCGTGTCGAAATTGGCGGTCTCGTACGGAGCCGAGTACAACCTGCCCGTCGGCTCAGGCTTCGCCTATGCGGGCGTGGACGGCAGCTACCGCTCGCGCTTCTCGTCCAACCCGTCGCGATCGATCTACACCGACATCGAAGGCTATTCGGTGGTGAACTTCCGCGCGGGGTACCGGATCGACGGCGACCTCAACGTCTTCGCCTTCCTGCGCAACGCGTTCGACGAGGACTATTTCGACGTCCTGGCGCTGCAGCCGGGCAACACCGGCCTGATCGTCGGCCAGCCCGCCGATCCGCGCACCTACGGGATCACCCTGTCCAAGTCCTTCTAGGACCCGAGCCCTTCGCCCGATCGCACGCCGGGCGACGAGGGCGGGTGGGGGGGCGCCGTCGAGGTCGGCGCCCCCCTTTCTTTTTCAGGATCGCGCAAGGCCGTAAACAGGCAACGCCCGGGCCGTTTCCGACCCGGGCGCCTGCGTGACGATCGCTCGTCAGCCCCCATTGTGCCCCGGTCCGTGCGCCCCCAAGGCGCGCCACCGAAGCGGTCCCCGAACCACGGCCATTGCCTGTGTGTCAGTGACAGCGCCCTACCTCAACTCGTCGCACCTGTCACTTGTCCGGACGGGTCTGCGGCGAGATTGAGGCGCGCTGTGGCGCGAAGGCAACAACCTCGTTTACATTGCCACCGCGCCCATGCCGGGCTAACCGCCGGCCCGACATGATCCTGGCCCCGTATGAACGCATGATCGCCCGGCGCTACCTGCTGCCGGGCAAGGGGGAGGGCTTCATCTTCCTCGTCGCTTCGATCAGCCTGGTTGCGGTGATGCTGGGCGTCGCCGCGCTCGTGATCGTCATGAGCGTGATGAACGGCTTCCGCGCCGAGCTGTTCGACAAGATCACCGGGCTGAACGGTCACGCCGTCGTCCAGGGCTATGGCGGCCGCCTGCCCGATTGGCGGGACGTGGCGCGCCAGGCGCGCGCGACGCCCGGCGTCACCAGCGCGACGCCGCTGATCGAGCAGCCGCTGATGTCGAGCTACAACGGCCGCGTCGAGGCCGTGCTCGTCCGCGGCCAGACGATCGCGGACATGAACCGGTCGATCGGCGGCCAGGTCGTCTCCGGCACGCTCGCCGGCGTGGCGCCGGGCGGCGGGCGGATCGCGATCGGCTCGCGCCTGGCGGAAGCGCTCGGCGCGCAGGTCGGCGCGGAGATCTCGCTGATCAGTCCGCAGGGGCAGACCACGCCCTTCGGCACCGTGCCGCGCATCGTCGCCTACACGGTGGGCGCGATCTTCGAGATCGGCGTCTACGATTTCGACAAGGCCTTCGTCGTCATGCCGATCGAGGACGCGCAGACGCTCCTGATGCTCGGCGACGCCGTCGGCATGGT
>DASVSW010000166.1:0-2448 GCA_036387895.1 Sphingomonas sp. | reverse complement strand
CGGCGGGACCGAGCTTGAAGCGCTGGTGCTGCTGGAGGCGTGAGGCGGGCGCTCAGCCAGCGCTGCCGAGCTCGTGACGCCGCCGCGTCCCGCGCTCCAGCCGGGCGAGCAGCGCCTCGACGGAGTCGCCACCGTCGCGCGACGATAGCTCGACGGACGCGATCCGCTCGCCCGGCCCCAACGGCGCGGCGCGGGTCGCGAGCGGTCGGACGGGCGGTGCGGGCGCGCGCGGCTCGTCGGGAACGGCGGCCGGGTCGAACCGGGCCAGCGGCTGCTCCAGATCCTGCGGCAACGGGCGCTCGA
Source organism: Sphingomonas sp. (assembly GCA_036387895.1). Lineage (GTDB taxonomy): Bacteria > Pseudomonadota > Alphaproteobacteria > Sphingomonadales > Sphingomonadaceae > Sphingomonas. The sequence goes on along the minus strand of DASVSW010000166.1, from coordinate 2,145 downwards.
GGCGCGCGGTCGGTCCGGCGATCGGCAGGGGCGCGTCGGGCTCGACCGCCGGCGTCGGCGAGCCGAGATCGGCCGCGGACAAGGGGCGCCTCGTGGGGGCGTCGGGATGCGTGTCGGCGCTGCGCACCTCGGGCATCCCGTCCGCGCCGCCTTCCCGCGCGAACACGCCGCCCGGGCCGAACAGGAGGAACAGCGCCGCCCAGACGACCGACGCCACCCCCGCTCCGCCCCCGATCGCGAGCGCCAGGCGCGCGGTCGCGCCCAGCGGCGGCCGGGCGGCGGAGACGACGGTCGCGATCCCGCTCGCGTCGACGATCGCGGTCAACCAGTCGGCGGGCATCAGCGCGAAGGCGAGCGCGAAGGGCACGCCGACCGCCGCCGCTCCCCAGGGCGGGATCGAACTCAGGCGGATGCGGGATGCGGCCATGCTCTACTCACTGACGCGTGCCTGATCAGGCGTTGGTAAACAGGCTGGTAGCAAGAAATGTTTAGCGACCAGTTACGCTCGCGCTCGACGAACGCCCGCGCCCGCTTGCGCCGCGCGTCCCAGTCCGACCGGTCGGCGAACATCCCCGCCAGCGCCCGCGCGATCGCGGCCGGATCGTCGGGCGGGAACAGCGTCCCCGTCTCGCCGTCGCGGATCAGCTCGCGATGGCCGCCCACGTCCGACGCGGCGACCAGCCGCCCCTGCGCCATCGCCTCCAGCGGCTTGAGCGGCGTGACGAGGTCGGTCAGCCGCATCCGCTTGCGCGGATAGGCGAGCAGGTCGACCAGCCCGTAATAGCGCTCGACCTGATCGTGCGGCACGCGCCCGACGAACCGGATCGCGTCCGCCACCGGCGACGCCGCCGCTTGTGCGCGCAGCGCCGGTTCCTTCGGCCCGCCGCCGACGAGCAGCAGCCGCGCCTTGGGATCCGCCGCGACGAGCGCGGGCATCGCCGCGATCAGGTCGTCCAGCCCCTCGTAGTCGTAGAAGCTGCCGATGAAGCCGACCACGTCCGCGTTGTCCAGCCCCAGCTCGGCCGCCAACGCCGCATCGCGCGGGGGCGGCGCGCCGAACAGCGTCATGTCGACGCCGTTAGGCGACACGACGACCTTGTCCTCCGGCACGCCCCGCGCGAGCAGGTCGCCGCGCAAGCCTTCGCAGATCACCGCCACCGCGTCGGCGCGCGCGACCGCCCAATCCTCCAGCGCGCGGGTGGCGCGGTACCGGAGCGAGCCTTCGCGCCCCGTCCCGTTCCCGACCGCCGCGTCCTCCCAAAAGGCGCGGATTTCGTACACCAGCGGCAGGCGGCGCGCCCGCGCGACCCGACAGGCCGCGATCCCGTCCAGCGCCGGCGAATGGGCGTGGAGGATGTCGGGCCGGAACCGCTCGACCGCGGCGTCGATCGCGCGGGCGAAGGCGCGCACGCCCCGCAGCTCGTCGAGCACCCCGCCGCTCGGCCCGGTCGTGCGGTGGAAGGTCAGGCCGTCCACCGTCTCGGGCGAGGGCGCGCCTTGCGTGTGCCGCGGCCCGGTGACCGCGGCGACCGTCCAGCCCTTCTCCTCCTGCGCCTTCAGGATCGCGCGCGTGCGGAAGGTGTAGCCGCTCTGCAGCGGCAGCCCGTGGTCGAGGACGTGGAGGATGCGCATCGCAGGCGTCGTTGCCATGAGCGCGCTTAACGACGCGTCAACCGCGGGGCGCTAGCCCCAGGCTCGAAGGGACCGGCAGACCGCATGATCGATAATTTCGCGCTCGGCCTGACGCACGGCCTCATGCTGCTCGCCGCCTGGCGGCTCATGACCCGCCCCGACCTCGACCGCGAGGGCGAGGAGCGGCCGAACCGCTGGGGTCGCCCGCGTGCGTGACCTCGCCTTCATCGGGTTCCTCGCCGCGCTGATCGGCCTCGGCTTCCGCCGGCCGTTCCTGTTCGTGCTGGCCTATGTCTATATCGACGTGGTCTCGCCGCAGCGGCTGACCTACTACCTCCTTAACACCGTCTCGGTCTCGATGTACGCAGGGCTGCTCGCGATCGGCGCCTGGGCGCTCGTCGACGACAAGCGGGGCCTGCGCGTCGCGCCCCGTCAGCTGCTGCTGCTGGCGCTCCTCGGCTATTGCTGGGCGACGACGGTGAACGCCGACTTCCGGCTCGAGGCCGAGTTCAA
>DASVSW010000165.1:0-9097 GCA_036387895.1 Sphingomonas sp. | reverse complement strand
CATCACCTACCTGACCGTCGCCGCCGAAGGACAGGACATGGTCTTCCGCCCGGACGTCTACCGCCGCGACGGCGTCCAGCTGGCCGGCGGCGACGCGGAGCGCTTCGCGAGCCGGTGATCCCGCTATCGACCATGCGGCGACGCGTGGTCGGACGGCTGGTCTATTGTGCAGCGCAGCAACGATCACGATAAAGGTTCGTTCTACACCCATTCGGCCTCCGCCTCGGCGGCCGTCGCGGAGACCGGGCCGGATGAGATCGTTGTCGGAGAACATCAGCCGGCTCGCCGCCGCGCGCGGCGCGGCGCCGGGCGGCGGCGGCGTCGTGGACCGCCTGACGGCGGCGCCCGTCGCCCGGTCCAATCCGGGAGCGCTGGACGCGCGCGCCTATGTCCCGAAAGGCCTGGCGCCCGGCGCGCCGCTGGTCGTGGCGCTGCACGGCTGCACCCAGAGCGCGGCGGGCTACGACCACGGGACGGGCTGGTCGACGCTCGCCGACCAGGAGGGTTTCGCGCTGCTCTTCCCGGAGCAGGTCCGGACGAACAACCCCAACCTCTGCTTCAACTGGTTCCAGCCCGGCGACATCGGGCGGACGGGCGGCGAGGCGGAGTCGATCGCAGAACTGACCGAGGCGATGCTGGCCCGGCACGATCTCGACCGCGGCCGCGTGTTCGTGACCGGCCTGTCGGCAGGCGGCGCGATGACGGCGGTGATGCTGGCGACCTATCCGGACCTGTTCGCGGGCGGCGCCATCATCGGCGGGCTGCCCTATGGATGCGCGGCGGACGTGCCGGAGGCGCTTCGCCAAATGCGCGAGCGCGAGAGCGGCGACGACCCGGCGCTGGCGGATCGCGTGAGGCGCGCTGCGGAAGGCTATGCCGGGCCGTGGCCCAGCGTTTCGCTTTGGCACGGCTCCGCCGACGCGACCGTCTCCGTCTCGAACATGGAGCGGCTCGGGCGGCAGTGGCGGCGGGTCCACGGGATCGAGGACGCGACGCCCAGCGTCGCCAACGAACCCGGCGTCGAGCATCGCGCCTGGACGGGCGCGGACGGGCGTCCGCTTGTCGAGGAATGGCGCATCGCCGGCATGGGCCATGGCGTTCCGATCGACCCGGCCGGGCCTGAGCGGCTGGGCGCGGTCGGCCCCTATATGCTCGACGCGGGCGTCTCGAGCACGGCGCGGATCGCGCGGACCTGGGGACTGGTCAGCTCGGCCGAAACAGTCGTGGAACGGCCCGCGGCCGCAACCACGGGTCGCTTGACCCGGATCGCCGCGCCCGAGCAGGTTCAGGACGGCGGGCGGGAGCCAGCCGATGCGCTGACCGACGGCATCCAGCAGACGATCGAGCGCGCGCTCCGATCGGCCGGCCTGATGCGCTGAGCGGAGCGCTCCGCACCCGTTGCCATTCCGTTCCGCTCCGGCCTAAGCCGGGCGCGTGACGCCCGCCATCCCCCATCCCGCGCTCTACGCCAGCCATGCCGGGATCTGGGTGGCGAACAGCGGCGGCGACACGCGCGAGGTGTCGCGGGGCGAGGCGATCCGGATCGCGTCCGACACGCCCGCGATCGTCCTCAACGCGGCCCTGACCGGGCAACGGCTTGGGTACGCCGAGCTGTCGGGGCTGGACCTCCTCGAGCTGTTCGCGTTCGTCCACCCGGCGCGCTTCGCGGTGCCGACGCCGCGCGGCTTCGCGCGGGCGCTGGGGATGGCGGAACCGGACACGGACGCAGCGGTCGCGGCGTTCCTGCTCCGCGCCGCGCAGGCGCTCCTCGCGACGCCGAACGGCGACTGGCCGGAGCGCGAGGGGGCGTGGACAGCGGCGCAGTCGCTGTTCCGGTTGCGCTGGAATTGGGGGCCGCTCGTCCACCATGTCGTGGCGCGGCCCGCCGAGAACGAGCGCTGGCTCTTCTCCAAGCTGCCCGAATGGGAGGAGGCCCCGCCCCGCCCCGCCCCGCGCGCCGTCGCGGTCGAGCCGGGCGACGCGGAGACGCGGCTCGGGCTCCTGACGGGCGACGCCGCGGAGCGCCGCCCGGGTCAACGCCTCTACGCCGCCGCCGCCAGCGCCGCCTTCGCGCCGCGCGCCGTCCGCGACGCGCCCAACCTCGTGCTCGCCGAGGCGGGAACGGGGATCGGGAAGACGCTGGGTTACCTCGCCCCAGCGTCGCTCTGGGCGGCGAAGGCCGGCGGACCGGTCTGGGTCTCGACCTTCACCAAGGCGCTCCAGCGTCAACTCGCCGCCGAGACGGCGCGCGTCTTTCCCGACCCCGCCGAGCGGCGGGCCAAGGTCGTGACGCGCAAGGGGCGGGAGAACTACCTTTGCCTGCTCAACCTGGAGGACGCGCTCCAGGGCGGGTTCCAGGGCCGGGCGGCGGTGCTGGCGCAGCTGGTGGCGCGCTGGGCGGCGTACAGCGCGGACGGCGACATGGTGGGCGGCGACCTGCCGGGCTGGCTCCCGACGCTGTTCCGCCGCAACGCGCCCGCCGCGCTGACCGACCGGCGCGGCGAGTGCGTCTACGCCGGCTGCCCGCACTACCGCCGCTGCTTCATCGAGCGCGCCGCGCGTGCGTCGGCCGAAGCCGACCTAGTGATCGCCAACCACGCGCTGGTCATGGTCAACGCCGCGCGCGGGCGGGAGAGCGCGACGCGGCCGACCCGCTACGTCTTCGACGAGGGCCACCACCTCCACGACGCGGCCGACGCGATGTTCTCCGTCCATCTGACGGGCGCGGAGACGATCGAGCTCCGGCGCTGGCTGCTCGGCCCCGAAGCGGGCGGGCGCGGGCGGCGGCGCGGGCTGGCGGCGCGGCTGTCGGACGTGGCGAGCTATGACGAGGAGGGCGGGCGCGCCATCGCCGACGCCGTGGAGGCGGCGCGCGGGCTGGCGTCCGAGGGGTGGCTGGGGCGTCTAGCAGAAGGGCAGCCCTATGGTCCGATCGAAACGTTGCTGGCGGCGGTGCGCGGGCTCGCCTTCGCGCGGGCGGAAGGCGGGGACGATGCGGGGTACGGCCTAGAGACCGAGCTGGCGGAACCCGACGGCGCGCTGATCGAGGCGGCGGCGCCGGCCGCGCACGCGCTCGACGCACTGCTCCGGCCCATGGTGACGCTCGGACGGCGGCTGGAGGCGGTGCTGGCCGAAGCGCCCGACTGGATGGACGCGCCCGCCCGCGCGCGGATCGAGGGCGCGATCGCGTCGGTCGGCTGGCGCGCGGAGGCGGTGGGCGCTTGGCTGTCGCTGCTCGCGCGGATCGGCGGGCCGGCCGATCCCGACTTCGTCGATTGGCTGTCGGTCGACCGCGTTGAGGGGCGCGAGTATGATGTCGGCCTGCACCGCCACTGGCTCGACCCCACCCGGCCCTTTGCTGAAGCCGTGCTGAAGCAGGCGCACGGCGCGCTTATCACCTCCGCGACGCTCAAGGCTGGCGGCGACTGGGAGGCGGCGGAGGCGCGGGTGGGCGCGCCCCACCTGCCCCGCGCGGCGGCGCGGTTCGAGGTGGCGAGCCCGTTCGACTATCCGGCCAACGCCCTCGTGCTCGTCGTGACGGACGTGAAGCGCGGCGACCTGCCGGGGCTCGCCAACGCGTACGCCCGGCTGATCGTCGCGGCGAAGGGCGGGACGCTCGGGCTGTTCACCGCGATCCGGCGGTTGCGCGCCGTCCATGGCCGCATCGCCGACCGGCTGGCGCGCGAGGGGCTGCCGCTCCACGCCCAGCATGTCGACCCGATCGACACGGGCACGCTGGTCGACATCTTCCGCGACGATCCGGGTGCTAGCCTGCTCGGCACCGACGCACTGCGCGACGGGGTCGACGTGCCGGGTCATTCGCTCAGGCTGGTCGTGATGGAGGGCGTGCCCTGGCCCAAGCCGACCGTGCTCCACGCCGCGCGCAAGCTGGCGCATGGCGGCAAGTCCTATGACGACCGGATCGTCCGCGCGCGGCTGGCGCAGGCGTTCGGGCGGCTGATCCGGCGGGCGGACGACCGGGGCGTCTTCGTGCTGCTGTCGAGCGCGGTCCCGAGCCGGCTCCTCGACGCCTTTCCGCCGGGCGTCGAGGTCCGCCGCGTCACGCTGGACGAAGCGGCGCAGCAGGTCGCGGAGCGGCTTTCCTCCGACGCCGCGTTGCGGCAAGGGACGGCCGAACCGATCGGGGGAACGGCATGAAGACGCTGACGCTGCTGCGCCACGCCAAGTCGAGCTGGGACGACTCGGTGCAGCGCGACCTCGACCGCCCGCTCAACGCCAAGGGCCGGCGGGCGGCGGCGGCGATGGGTCGTCACCTGCGCGGGCTGGGCATGACGTTCGACCATGTCGCGGCCTCGCCCGCGGTGCGGGTGCGCGAAACGCTGGACGGGTTCGCGAGCGGCTACGGCGCGTTGCCCCCCGTCGCGGAGGACCGGCAGCTCTACCTGGCTAGCGCGCCCATGCTGCTGGAGGCGGTGCACGCGCTCCCCGAGACGGCCGCGCACGCGCTCCTCGTAGGCCATAATCCGGGGCTGGAGGACCTGGTCCTGCTGCTGACGCCGGGCGGCGCGGAGCCGGAGCGCAAGGCGGTGGAGGAGAAGTACCCGACCGCGAGCGTCGCGGAGCTCCGGTTCGACGTCGCGGACTGGCGCGCGGTCGCGGCGGGCGGAGCCACGTTAGCACGGTTCATCCGCCCGCGCGACCTGGACCCGACGCTGGGGCCGGATCAGGACTGACCCAGCATCCGGATGATGCCGGAGAAGTCGCTGCCGCCCTCTCCCTGCTCCACATAGCGCTCGTAGAGCTCGGCCGCGCGCGCGCCCATCGGCGTGTCCGCGCCGGCGCTCCGCGCGGCCTCCATCGCCAACCGCAGGTCCTTGAGCATCAGCGCGGCCGCGAAGCCGCCCTGGTAGCCGCGGTCGGCGGGCGTTTCCGGGCCGACGCCGGGGACGGGGCAGTAGCTCGTCATCGACCAGCTCTGGCCGGAGCTGACGCTGGCGATGTCGTAGAAGCGCTGCGGGTCCAGCCCCAGCTTCTCAGCGAGCAGGAACGCTTCGCAGGTCGCGACCATCTCCGCGCCCAAGAGCATGTTGTTGCAGATCTTGGCGGCCTGGCCCGCGCCGTTGCTCCCCGCGTGGATCACCGCCTTGCCCATGTCGGACAGATAGGGCTCGGCGCGCGCGAACGCTTCTTCGCTGCCGCCGACCATGAAGGTGAGCGTGCCCGCGTTCGCCGCCGCGATGCCGCCCGACACCGGCGCGTCCACCGCCAGCAGCCCGCGCGCCGTCGCGCGCGCCGCGACCTGTTTCGCCGTGTCGACGTCGATCGTCGAGCAGTCGATCAGGACGGCGAGCGGCGAGACGCGGCCGGTAAGCTCGTCATAGACCTGCGCGACATGGCTCCCGGCGGGCAGCATCGTGACCACCGCCTCCGCCCCGTCGACCGCCGCGACCGAGGTCTCGGCGGGCAGGCACCCCGCCTCCTTGGCGCGGACGAGCGCATCAGGGGAGAGGTCGAAAGCGCGGACGTCGTGGCCGTGCTTCGCCAGGTTCGCGGCCATGCCGCCGCCCATGTTGCCCAAACCGATGAATGCGACGCGTGCCACTTGCCTCTCCTATGTGTCCCCGCGCAGGCGGGGACCCAGCGCCCCACGCGCAACGCTTGCCGCTCTGGGCTCCCGCCTTCGCGGGAGCACGTGCGTCACCTGCCCTTCCACGCCCCCGGCCGCTTCTCGACGAAAGCGGCCATGCCCTCCTTCTGATCCTCGGTGCCGAACAGGCCGTGGAATAGGCGGCGCTCGAACTGGACGCCCTGCGCCAGGCCCGTCTCGAAGGCGGCGTTGATCATCTCCTTGTTCGCCAACACCGCGAGCGGGGCCATGCCGGCGATCGCGGTCGCGGTCTTGACCGCCTCCTCGACCAGGTCGGCGGCGGGGACGATCCGGCTGACGAGGCCGGCGCGCTCGGCTTCGGCCGCGTCCATCATCCGGCCGGTCAGGCACATCTCCATCGCCTTGGCCTTGCCGACCGCGCGCGCCAGTCGCTGCGAGCCGCCCATGCCGGGGCTGACCGCCAGCTTGATCTCCGGCTGGCCGAACTTCGCGGTGTCGGCGGCGAGGATGAAGTCGCACATCATCGCGACCTCGCACCCGCCGCCCAGCGCGTAGCCCGCGACCGCCGCGATGATCGGCTTGCGCGTGCGGGTGAATGCGTCCCAGCCGGCGAAGAAGTCGTGGCCGTACATGTCGGCGAACCCTTGCGCCTGCATCTCCTTGATGTCGGCACCCGCGGCGAAGGCCTTCTCGGAGCCGGTGATCACCATGCAGCCCTGGGTCACGTCGGCGTCGAAGCGCCGGCAAGCGTCGAGCAGCTCGGACAGGACCTGGCCGTTCAGCGCGTTCAGCGCCTGGGGACGGTTGAGCGTGACGAGCGTCACGGGGCCGCGGGTCTCGACGAGGATGGTCTGGTGGTCGGGCATTCTGTTATTCCCCTGTGCTACCCCCGCCTGCGCGGGGGTGGCGGTTGTTCTACGTTACGCCGGCGTCCACGCCTCCGCATCCGGCAAGGGCGCGAAGATCTGGTCGATGAGGTGGTCGGTCACGCCCTCGGGAGTCGCAGGGTCCCAGCGGGGCGCGTTGTCCTTGTCGACGATCACCGCGCGGACGCCTTCGAGGAAGTCGTGGCGCTGCACGACGCGCGATGCGACGGCGTACTCCATCCGCATCTCATCCTCGAAGGTCCCGATGGTGCTGCTCTCGAGGAGCAGCTTGAGCGAGACCTTGCATGATTGGGGCGACTTGGCGCGGAGGGTCGCCAGCTGAGCCTGCGCCCACTCGCCCCCGTCAGCCTCCAGCGCGGCCAGCACTCCCTCCAGCGTGTCGGACGCGAAGAGCCGGTCGATCGCGCCGCGATGCGCGAGGATGCGGGCGTCGGGAGCGGAGCTAGCGAGCTCGGTCAGGATCGCGTCGATCGCCTGCGGGTCGGCGGCGATGCGCCGCTTGGCCTCGTCGAGCGCGTCGGCGTGGAGATAATGGGTCGCGAGCCCGAGCGCCAAGCACTCCGCGCCGTCGAGCCGATGGCCGGTCAGCGCCAGATACTGGCCGACGCGACCCGGCAGGCGCGACAGGTACCAGCCGCCGCCGACATCGGGGAACAGGCCGATGCCCGTCTCCGGCATGGCGAACTTCGTGTTCTCGGTCGCGACGCGGAAGCGGGCGGGCGCCGCGATCCCGACGCCGCCGCCCATGGTGACCCCGTCCATGAAGGCGACGATCGGCTTGGCGTAGCTGTGGAGCCGGTGGTTCATCCGGTACTCGACATGGAAGAAGGCGCGCGCCTCCCGGCCGTCCGCGGCGCCGCTCTCGGCGAGCATGCGGATGTCGCCGCCTGCGCAGAACCCCCTGCCTTCTGCGTGATCCACGATGACCGCCTCCACCGCCGGGTCGGCGCGCCAGGCCTCCAGCGCGTCGAGCACGCCCTCGCACATGGCGGTGTTGAGCGCGTGGAGCGCCTTGGGCCGGTTCAGGCGGAGGCGGCCGACGCGGCCGTCCGCCGCGACGATCAGGTCCGAAGTCGACGACGTTGCCACGATACGAAGTCCTTTTCTGTCACCTTCGGAAGCCGGACGCTCGCCGGCCAGTGCGCCGCCACCGGCCATGAGCCGGTCATGGCGCAGCGGGCGCGTGTAGGACAGCGCCGTCCTATTGCCGCGTCAGCTCGCGGCCGACGATCACGCGCATCACCTGGTTGGTGCCCTCCAGGATCGAATGGACGCGGAGATCCCGCCAGAAGCGCTCGATGGGATAGTCCTGCAGGTACCCGTAGCCGCCGTGGAGCTGGAGCGCGCGGTCGACGACGCTCGACCCGGTGTCGGTCGCGAAGCGCTTGGCCATGGCGGCGAACTTGGTCTTGTCGGGCGCGTTCGCGGTCACCTTGGCGGCCGCCGTGTACAGGAGCTGGCGCGCGGCCTGGAGCTCCGTCTCCATATCGGCGAGCGTGAACTGGGTGTTCTGGAAGTCGGCGATGGGACGCCCGAACTGCTGGCGGTCCTTGGTGTAGCTGATCGCCTCGTCGAGGCAGCGCTGCGCGCCGCCGAGCGAGCAGGCGCCGATGTTGAGGCGGCCGCCGTCCAAGCCCATCATCGCGATGCGGAAGCCCTCACCCTCCGCGCCGACCAGGTTCTCGGCCGGCACGCGCACCTGGTCGAGGATCACCTGACGCGTCGGCTGCGAGCGCCAGCCGAGCTTGCGCTCGTTCGCGCCGAAGCTCACGCCGGGCATGTCCTTCTCGATCACCAGGCAGGACACGCCCTTGGGACCGTCCTCGCCGGTGCGGACCATGGTGACGTACACCTCGTTCTCGCCGCCGCCCGAGATGAACTGCTTGGTGCCGGTGACGACATAGTGGTCGCCGTCGCGGACCGCCTTGGTCTTGAGCGCGGCGGCGTCGGAGCCGGAGCCCGGCTCGGTCAGGCAGTAGCTCGCGAGCTTGTCCATCGTGACGAGGTCGGGGAGGTACTTGGCCTTGACCGTCGGCGACCCGAAGCGGTCGATCATCCACGCCGCCATGTTGTGAATCGAGATAAAGGCGCTGGTCGACGGGTCGCCGTAGGACATGGCCTCGAAGATCAGCGCGGCCTCCAGCCGGCCTAAGTTGATGCCGCCCGACTCCTCCGACACGTAGATCGCGGCGAAGCCGAGCTCGGCCGCCTCCTTGATCACGTCGCGCGGGAAGATGTGGTGCTCGTCCCAATACGCGGCGTTGGGCGTCAGGCGGTCGGCGGTGAAGCGGGCCGCCAACTCCTGGATCTCGCGCTGGTCGCTGGTGAGGCCGAACTGAGGGGCGGGGTCGAACTGGCTCATGCTCGCCGCCTTAACGTTTCATGCGGCGGTGTTAAGCCCCCGGGTCAAGCACGCCGCCGGGCGAGCGCCGTCACGCCGGCCACCGCCGCCAGCCCGGCGAGCGCCGCTAGCGTGACGGGCCGGTTGCGGTCGATCATGTTGCGGACGACGATGTTGGCCAGCCCCCAGCCGGCCGCGCCCGCGTAGCGGAGGTCGCCGCGCGCGGCTTGGCTGACCCCGGCGGCGACGGCGGACGCGCCGAGCACCAGCTGGACCGCGGCCTTGGTCTGCGCTTCGGGC
>DASVSW010000164.1:0-4447 GCA_036387895.1 Sphingomonas sp. | reverse complement strand
GCGGCCGTCGCCGCGAACACGTCCGACCCGATCTTCGATCCCGTCGCGTTCCAGGTGCAGACGCGGACCTTCCTCCTCGACGCGGGCGAATGGCTGCGCACCCATTGGCTGCAGATCCTGATCGCCTTTGCGTTCGGTGTCGCGCTGGTTCTCGCCCTCCACGCGCTGCGCCGCTTCGCCGGCCGTCTGGCGGAGCGCGACCCTCAAGGGCTCGGCGGCTGGATCTCGATCATCGGCCGCGCGCTGGTCAAGACGGGCAATTTCTTCATCCTGATGCTCAGCATCCGCCTCGTCGTCGGTTTCGCCGGCGCGCCATCCCAGGTCGACAAGACCGCCGGCTTCCTGTGGACCATCGCCGCCGTCTTCCAGGCCGCCGTCTGGGCGCGCGAGATCATCCTGGGCGCGATCGAGCATCGCACCCAGTCCGCGCATTACGCGGGCGAGGCGCTGCTGTCCGCGATGGGCCTGATCCGCGTGCTCGTCACCTTTGCGCTGTTCGCGATCGCACTGGTGGTTGTGCTCGACAATCTCGGCGTCAACGTAACGGGCCTGGTCGCGGGTTTGGGCGTCGGCGGCATCGCGATCGGCCTCGCCGCGCAAGGCATCTTCGGTGATCTGTTCGCGGCGCTCGCCATCATCTTCGATCGCCCGTTCCGTCGCGGCGATTCGATCGCCTACGACCAGAGCGCGGGCACCGTGGAGGAGATCGGCCTCAAGTCGACCCGAATCCGCGGCAACGACGGCGAACAGCGCGTGATCGCCAACAAGGCTCTGCTCGACAAGGAGATCCGCAACAACACCCGCCGCGAACGCCACCATGCGAAGTTCGCCTTTGGCCTGCCCTATGACGCCGATCCCGACCTGCTCGACCGCGTCCCCGCGATGCTCCGCGAGGTCGCCGAAGCGCATGGCGGCGAGGCGGCGCGTGCAGGGCTGGTCGGCTTCGGCCCGTCCGCGCTCGGCTTCGAGCTCGAGTTCGACAGCCCGTCCGCCGATTTCGGCCGCTTCTACGACCTCCGCCACGCGGTCGGCCTCGCGGTCCTGCGCCGCCTCCGCGACGAGGGTTTGGCGATCGCCTATCCGACGCAGGAGGTGCGCCTTCCCGGTCCTCCCCGAGCTCCGCTCGGGGAGAAGCGGTAGCCTAGATCTCCTCGTCCATGCTGAGCAGCGTCGCGTTCCCGCCCGCGCTGGTCGTGTCCACCGACACGTGCCGCTCCAGGCAGAAGCGCGTGAGGTAGAGCGGCCCGCCCGCCTTCGGCCCGGTGCCCGACAACCCCTCGCCGCCGAAGGGCTGCGAGCCCACGACCGCGCCGATCATCGAGCGGTTGACGTAGAGGTTGCCCACCCGCGCCAGCCGCTCGACCTCCTCGCCCACCCGCGCGATGCGGCTGTGGAGGCCCATGGTCAGGCCGTAGTTCTTGGCGTTCACGCGCCGGATCGTCTCCTCCAGCTCGCCGGCGCGCCAGGTCACGACGTGGAGCAGCGGGCCGAACCACTCCTGCGTCACGTCCTCCAGCCGGTCGGCACGGATCATCGTCGGCGGCACGAACAGCCCTTCCGCAGGCGCGTCGACCGTCGCCAGCCAGTGGTCGCGGGCCGACTCGCGATAAGCCATCAGCCGGTCGAACGCCGCCCGGTCGATCACCGGCCCCACGTCCGTCCGCGGGTCTCCCGGGACGCCGACGACCAACGTGGCCATCGCCCCCCGGATCATCTCGACGATCCCGTCCGCCACCTCTTCCTGGACCAGCAGCACGCGGAGCGCCGAGCAGCGTTGGCCCGCCGACCGGAAGGCGGAGGTGACGACGTCCGCCACTACCTGCTCCGGCAGCGCGGTCGAGTCGACGATCATGCAGTTGATCCCGCCCGTCTCCGCGATCAACGGCACGAGCGGGCGGTCGTCGTCCTCGACCAGCGTCCGCGCGATCCGCTTGGCGGTCGCGGTCGATCCGGTGAAGGCGACGCCCGCGATGCGCGGGTCGCTCGTCAGCGCCTGGCCAACCTCCGGCCCGCCCGGCGTGCAGTGGATCGCGTCGCGCGGCACCCCCGCCTCCCAGGCCAGCTCGCAGGCGCGCAGGCCGATCAGCGGCGTCTGCGGCGCGGGCTTGGCGACGACGCAGTTGCCCGTCACCAGCCCCGCGACCGTCTGGCCCAGGAAGATCGCGAGCGGGAAGTTCCAGGGCGCGATCGTCGCCCACACGCCGCGGGCGGCCATGTGCAGCGTGTTCCGCTCCCCCGTCGGCCCCGGCAGCTCGTGCGGGCGCAGCTGCTCTCGCGCCCGCTCGGCGTAGTAGCGGCAGAAGTCGGCGGCCTCGCGCACTTCGCCCAGCGCGTCGGGGATCGTCTTCTTGGCCTCCTGCACCAGCAGCGCCATCAGCTCGTCTCGACGCTCCTCCAGCAGATCGGCGAGTCGGTCGAGGACGGCGGCACGGTGATCGACGGCGGTCGCGGACCAGTCCTCGAACGCCGCCTGGGCGCGCCCGATCGCGTCGTGCACCTCGGACGCGGAGGCCTCTGCTCCCTTCGCGATCAGGTCGGAGTGCGGGCGGTTCACCGCTTCCGCAGTCCGCTCCAGCACCGCCCGGTCCGCGAGATCCAACCCCTCGCTGTTCCGCCGATCCCCGAACAGGTCCACCGGCAACGGGATCGACGGGTGCCGCGACCCGCCGACGCTCGCGATCTTCGCGACCGGGTCCGCCAGGATCTCGTCCTCGCTCAGCTTCTCGTCTGCCAGCTGGTGCACGAACGACGAGTTCGCCCCGTTCTCCAGCAGCCGCCGCACGAGATACGCCAAGAGGTCGCGGTGCCCGCCCACCGGCGCGTAGACGCGGCAGTGGTAGCCATGGTCGCGGACCAGCCGCTCGTACAACCCGTCGCCCATGCCGTGCAGCCGCTGGAACTCGAAGTCGCGCCGATTGCCCGTCCATTCGACGATCGTCGCGACGGTGAGCGCGTTGTGCGACGCGAACGCGGGCCGGATATTCTCCGCGTCCAGCATGTCGCGCGCCACAGCAAGGTAGCTGACGTCGGTCGCCGCCTTGCGCGTGAATAGCGGATAATCGGACAGCCCTTCGACCTGCGTCCGCTTGATCTCGCTGTCCCAGTACGCGCCCTTGACCAGTCGGACGTTCATCGGCCGCCCCAGCTCGTTCGCCCAGGCGACCACCGGCCGCGCGCGCTTGCCATAGGCCTGCACCGCCATCCCGAACCCGTCCCAACCGTTGAGCTTCGGCGAGCGGGCGACGGCCCCGATGATGTCGAGGCTCATCTCCAGCCGCTCCGACTCCTCGGCGTCGACCGTCAGCGGGATGCCGAGCGCCGCCGCGCGCACCGCCAGCGTCTCCAGCATCTCCGTCAGCGCGGGCACGCACTCGTCCCAGCGCGCGACCTCGTAGCGAGGGTGGAGCGCCGACAGCTTCACCGAGACGGAATGTCCCGCCGTCGCATCGCGCCCGACCGCCTCGACGGCATCCGCATAGGCCCAGAAGTAGCGCTCGGCGTCCGCCTGCGTCCGCGCCGCCTCGCCCAGCATGTCGAAGCTGGCGGTGAAGCCGCGATGCTCCGGCCGGCGCATCCGCTTCGATGCCTCCTCGATCGTGCGGCCCATGACGAAGATCTCGCCCATCATCTTCATCGCGGCGCCCACCGCCTGGCGCACGAACGGCTCGCCGGCCCTGGAGATCAGCCGGCGGAGCGGCCCCTCCCCGCCCTCGCCGACCAGAGCGCGGCCGACCACCAGGCCCCAGGTCGCCGAGTTGACGAGCATCGACGAGGACTTGCCCGCATGCGCCTTCCAGTCGGCGTCGCCGATCTTGTCGGCGATCAGGAGGTCCGCCGTCTCCGGATCGGGCACGCGCAGGAACGCCTCGGCGAGGCTCAACAGCGCCACGCCCTCCGACGAGTTCAGCCGGTAAGTCTGGAGGAACTGGTTCACCCATCCCTTGGACTGCGCCGCTCGCAGGTCGGCGAGCAGCCCGAGCGACGTGTCCATCACCCGTCGCCGCTGATCTGAGTCGAGCGACGCGCGCGCGAGCAGCGGATTTAGAACATCGGGTTCGGGCGCGCGGTGCGATGCACGCATGCTTTGGCGGGGATCTGACGCTACGGCGGTGGCCATGTTGGTGCTTCCGGTTTGGCGAGGCTTGCGGGAACGGCCCGTGCGGGCCTAGAGGCTGGCGCCGCATCTAGCGATCATCGACGTGAAAGGGGAGGCCGTGGCGACCTGCACGCCCGAGGAGATGAAGGCCCGCATCGGCCAGGAGACCGTGTCCGACTGGATCGTGGTCAGCCAGGAGATGATCGACAAGTTCGCCGACGCGACGGGCGACCACCAGTTCATCCATGTCGACCCGGAACGCGCCAAGCTGACGCCTTTCGGCACGACGATCGCGCACGGATTCCTGACGTTGTCGCTGATGCCGCTGCTGTCCGCCTCGGTTCCCGACGC
>DASVSW010000163.1:0-8410 GCA_036387895.1 Sphingomonas sp. | reverse complement strand
AGAGGAGCGCGATCTGGCGCGCGACCGCCTCGTCGACCAGGTCGCCATCGGGCGTCTCCTGGAGGCCGCGGTCGCGCATCGCCATCAGCTCGGCGATGCGGTTGCGGTGGTCGATCATGCTCTTCCGCCTGACCTCGGTCGGGTGGGCGGTGAGCACGGGGGCGACGAGCGCTTCGCCCAGCAACGCGCGGACCTGCTCGCGGTCGACGCCCTGTTCCGACAGGCGGGCGAGCGCCGAGGCGACGTCGGCGCCCGGATCGGCCTGCACGCCCTGCCGGTCCTCGGCGAGGTTGGCGAGCATGGAGAAGAGCATGAAGCCGCGGACGAAGTCGAGCGTCTCGTCGAGCGTCAACGCGCCGAGCCTCAGGTCCAGCGCCGCGCCGTCGCCGCCTTCGCGGTGACGCTCGACGGACGCGCGGCGGATCGTCTCCGTCGCCTCGAACAGCGCGTCGCCGCCATGGGCGCGGATCACGTCGCCCAGGATCGCGCCGAGGTAGCGGACGTCGGCGTTGTTCGCGATCGGGGGCAGGGTGGTCATGGCGGGAGGAACTCCAACGTCAGCCGGCCGGCTAAGACGGTCCGCCTCTCCCATCTCCGCCGTCATGCTGAACTCGTTTCAGCATCCAGCGTCGTGCATACGACCCCGGCTTGGTCGTGCGGACCACGATGGACCCTGAAACAAGTTCAGGGTGACGGCAAGGAGGCGGTCGTCAGCGCGTTCATCGCACCGGCAGCGGTTGCCCGCCCGAGGTCTTCACCTCTTCGCTCGTGACGACGCCGTCCTTGTTCAGGTCCATCGCGTCGAAGCGCGCCATGGAGCCTTCGGTGAACTCCTCCTCCGAGACCTCGTCGTCCTCGTCGCGGTCGTAGTCGGCGAGACGGCTTTCGGCGCGGGGCCATTCGACCGTCTCCAGCTTGCCCGTCTCGTTGCGGTCGAGCTCGTGGAAGCGCCGTTCGACCTGGCCGCCCCAGTCGACGCGCGACGTCACGGACGGCGGCTGGAAACCCGCCGCGGCGGCCTCCAGGTCGTTGCGGGGCTCTTCGCCGCCGCCGCAGGACGCCAACGGCCACGCGATCGCCGCCAGCCCCGCCAATCGCTTCCCCATCGAACCTCCGCCGTCGGACCCTGTCGGTCGTTACGCTTCCAGCTCAACGTCCCAATAGAGCCAATCGTGCCATGTGTCGTGGAGATAACCCGGCGGAAAGCTGCGCCCATGCTCCTGGAGCTGCCAGCTGGTCGGCCGGATGGGCGCGATATGGAGCGGCATCGCGGCCTGTTTGGGCGTGCGCCCGCCCTTCTTCAGGTTGCACGGCGCGCAGGCGGTGGCGACGTTCTCCCAGGTCGTGCGGCCGCCCTGGGCGCGGGGCACGACGTGGTCGAAGGTCAGGTCGCGCCCGGTGCCGCAATATTGGCAGGCGAAGCGGTCGCGCAGGAACAGGTTGAAGCGCGTGAAGGCCGGGAACTGCGACGGCTTCACGAACTGCTTCAGCGCGATCACCGAGGGCAGCTTGAAGGCGTGGTTGGGCGACCGCACCTCGCGTTCATACTGCGCGACGATGTCGACGCGGTCGAGGAACACCGCCTTGACGGCGGTCTGCCACGGCCACAGGCTCAAGGGGTAATAGGACAGCGGCGTGTAGTCGGCGTTGAGCACGAGCGCGGGGCAGCTGTCCGGATGGCGGATCAGGTCGGGGTGAAACACGGGTCCTCCCTAGCGACGCGACGCCCGCGCCTTTCGCCCGGCGCGGTGACGCCTTGATGACAGGAGGCGAAACGATCGGTCAAGCGGAAGGGTTGCCGCAAGCGGTGGGGGGTGATCTGGATCACCGGTCGCAACCGGTGGTAACGCGTTTCGCGCCCAGCCCGACGGGGCGGCTGCACGCGGGGCACGCCTGGTCGGCGGTGCTGGCGCATGATCACGCGCGGGCGCGGGGCGGGCGGTTCCTGCTCCGGATCGAAGACATCGACGGGACGCGCAGCCGGCCGGAGCATGTCGCGACGATCATGGAGGACCTCGCCTGGCTGGGGCTGGAATGGGACGGCCCCGTGCTGTTCCAGTCGTCGCGGCTCGATGCCTACGCCGCGGCGCTCGAGGGCTTGCGCGCGCGCGGATTGCTCTACCCCTGCTTCTGCACCCGAGCCGAGATCGCGGAAGCGCTGTCCGCGCCGCACGGGCCCTCGCCCGTCTATCCCGGCACCTGCCGCGGGATCGACGCCGGCCCCCGCATGGCCGAGCCGCACGCCTGGCGGCTCGACATGGCGCGCGCCGTCGCGGAGGCCGGGCCGCTGGACTGGCGGGACGAGCGCGCGGGCGTCGTCCGCGCCCGTCCTGAAGACCAAGGCGACGTGGTGCTCGCGCGCAAGGACGCGCCCGCCAGCTACCATCTGGCGGTCACGGTGGACGACGCGTTCCAGGGCGTGACGGAGGTCGTCCGGGGCGTCGACCTGTTCGAGGCGACGCATGTCCACCGGCTCCTGCAAGCGCTGCTCGGGCTGCCGACGCCGCATTACCATCACCACCCGTTGTTAACCGGACCCGATAGCAAGAGGCTCGCCAAGCGGCATGGCGCCCCGGCCTTGGCCGAGATGCGCGCCGCCGGGGTCAACGGCCGGGCGTTCGCCGATAACTTGCGGAACGGACGGCTTCCCGCTGGCGTTGTCCCGGTTTCAGGCTAGGAAGAGCGCATGAACGGCAATTACATCCTCGTCGGCCTCCTGATCCTCGCGATGATCGCGACGCTGGTCGCGCTGGTGCGCGGGATCATCGCCTTCCTGCAGGAAAGCCACGCCGAAGCGCGCGGCGAGGGCGGGCCGACGGGCTCGCAGCTCAAGTCCAACAAGATGATGCAGGCGCGCATCTTCTTCCAGGCGCTGGCCGTGCTCGTCATCGTGGTGCTGCTCTTCGCCAACGGGCGCACCTGATTGGTAAAGCTCAACCGCATCTACACGCGCACGGGGGACGACGGGACGGCGGGGCTCGTCGACGGGTCGCGGCTGCCCAAGACGGACGCGCGCTTCGCCGCGATGGGCGACGTCGACGAGGCGAACTCCGCGATCGGCGTGGCTCTGGCGGCGCTCGGGCCGGGGCCGCTCGCCGACGAGCTGCTGCTGATCCAGAACGACCTATTCGACCTCGGCGCGGACCTCGCGACGCCGGGCGAGGACTTCGCGCCGTCCGAGATGACGCTGCGCGTGGTCGAGGCGCAGGTCGAGCGGCTGGAACGCGCAATCGACGTGTTGAACGAGGGGCTGCCGCCGCTCACCAGCTTCATCCTGCCGGGCGGGAGCGCGGGCGCCGCGGCGCTGCACCTGGCGCGCGCGGTCACGCGGCGCGCGGAGCGGAGCGCTGTCGCGATGGGTGAGGCGGCGAACCCCGCGGCGCGGCGCTACCTCAACCGGTTGTCCGACTACCTGTTCGTCGCCGCGCGGATCGCGAACGCCGCGGCGGGCGACGTGCTCTGGCGGCCGGGAGCGACGCGCTAGGCGGCTCTGCCGCGATGACTCGCTATCCTCGCGCAGGCGGGGGTCCATGCATTCAGCCGTCCGGAGTTTATGGACCCCCGCCCGCGCGGGGGTAGCTGGGAGTGTGGAGGGCGTAACCGCTCGAAAGACGGGCGCACTGACTTAGGTCAGTGTCCGTGCTACGTCTCCTCCCGGAGGGCGGGCATGACGACGGTTCCACGGACGATCGACGGCGACGCGCTGGCCCAGCGGTTCGCGGGCATGCGCGGGCTGTCCGTCGCGCTCGCGGCGCGGCTGTCGGACGCGGACGCGAGCGTGCAGTCGATGCCGGACGCGTCGCCCGCCAAATGGCACCTGGCGCACACGACCTGGTTCTTCGAGACGTTCGTGCTGCGCGACCGCGCGGCCGGCTGTCGCGCGTTCGACGAGCGCTGGGCGTACCTGTTCAACAGCTATTACGAAGCCGAAGGGCCGCGGCACGCGCGCGACGCGCGGGGGATGATCACCCGGCCGACGCTGAAGGAGGTCCTCGACTACCGCGCGCATGTCGACGCGGCGCTGGGGCGCGTCCTGCCCGGGCTCGACGCCGACGCGCGCGCGCTCGTCGAGCTGGGGTTGAACCACGAGCAGCAGCATCAGGAGCTGCTCCTGACCGATACCTTACACCTCTTCTCGCGCAACCCGCTGGAGCCGGCGCTATGGCCTGCGGAGCCCAAGGTGCCGGTCGCGATGCCGGGGCCGATCGGCTGGATCGAAGGGCGGACGGGCGCGGTGGAGGTCGGCCATGCCGGGCCGGCGTTCGCCTTCGACTGCGAAGGGCCGCGCCATACCGTCTGGCTTACGCCGCACGCGCTGGCCGACCGGACGGTGACGAACCAGGAATGGTCCGCCTTCATCGAGGACGGCGGCTACCGCGATCCCCGGCTCTGGCTCAGCGAGGGCTGGGCCTGGGCGCGGCGCGAAGTCGTCGACGCGCCGCTCTATTGGGAGCGGCGCGACGGCGTGTGGACGCGTTTCGGGTTGGACGGGCGCCGCGCGATCGACCCGGCGGCGCCGGTGACGCATGTCAGCCTGTACGAGGCGGACGCCTACGCCGCCTGGGCGGACGCGCGGCTGCCGACCGAGGCGGAGTGGGAGGCTGCGGCGACGGCGTACGATCCGGACGGGGGAAACCAGCTGGACGCGCCGGGGCCGGTCGAGCCGCGTCCGTCGGCCGGCGGTCCCGCCTTCTTCGGCGACGTGTGGGAATGGACGGGATCGGCGTTCCGTCCTTATCCCGGCTACCGCCCGGCGGACGGCGCGGTGGGCGAGTACAACGGCAAGTTCATGAGCGGCCAGTCGGTCCTGCGCGGCGGGTCGTGCGCGACCCCGCGCGGTCATTTGCGGGCGAGCTACCGCAACTTCTTCGCGGCGCATCAGCGATGGCAGTTCACGGGCGTCCGCCTGGCGCGCGATCTGTGAGTTTCCGCGCCGACGTGCTGGCGGGCCTCGCCGCCCGGCCCCGCGCCATCCCCGCGCGCTGGTTCTACGACCGTCGCGGATCGGAGCTGTTCGAGGCGATCACCGCCCGGCCCGAATACTACCCGACCCGCGTCGAGACGGCGATCCTGCAGGACGCGTGCGCCGAGGTCGCCGACGTCGTCGGCCGCGACCGGGCGGTGGTGGAGTTCGGGTCGGGGGCCTCGACCAAGACGCGGATCCTGCTCCGCGAGCTGAGCCCCAAGGCTTACGTCCCGATCGACATCTCCGGCGATTTCCTGCGCGAATCGGCGCGGACGCTCGCGGCCGAGTTCCCCGATGTGGCGGTCGTGCCGTTCGAGGCGGACTTCACCCGGCCGCTGACGTTGCCCGAGACCGCGGGGCGGGGCCGGCTCGGCTTCTTCCCCGGATCGACGATCGGCAATCTGGAGCCGGCGGGCGCGGTCGACCTGCTGCGCTCGATGCGCGCCTCGCTGGGGGAGGGCGCGTTCCTGCTGATCGGCATGGACCGGGTGAAGGACCGCGACACGCTGATCGCGGCCTATGACGACGCGACCGGGGTGACCGCGGCGTTCAACCTCAACCTGCTCCACCGCATCAACCGCGAGCTGGACGGCGACGCGCCCGTCGACGCGTTCCGCCACGCCGCGCGCTGGAACGAGGACGCGCAGCGGATCGAGATGCACCTGGAGGCGGTGCGCCCCGTCCGCTTCCTCGTCGCAGGGAACGACGTCTCCGTCGACGCGGGCGAGACGATCCACACGGAGAACAGCCACAAATACACGCCCGAGAGCGCGCGGCTGCTGCTGCGCGCGGGCGGGTGGGAGCCGGTGCGCGAATGGACGGACGATCGCGGCCGGTTCTCGGTGTTCCTGGGCGAAGCGCGGCCAGCGGGGGCGGCGCCGTAGAGCGGAGGGGTCGATGAGGCTGTTGACGATGGCGTTGCTGATGACGGCGGCGCCCGCCGCCGCGCAGACGGCGGAAGGGTACCCCAAGCGCGTGCCTGCCCCCGGCGGCGAGGTGGCGATCCCGAGCGCGGGCGCGCAGCGCGCTTATGACGAATACAAGTTCGCGCCGGCACGCCGCGCCGGCGACTTCGTCTACGTCTCGGGCGTGGTGGTCGGGCGCGCGCCCGACGAGGGCCGCGACGCCGCCGCGTTCAAGGCGCAGACCCGGCGCGCCTTCCAGGCGCTGAAGCGCACGTTGGAGGCGTCGGGCGCGGGCTTCGCCGACGTGGTGATGATCAACAGCTTCCACCTGTGGCCGAGCCCCGACTTCGCCGGGACCAAGGACGAGCATTTCGCCGCCTTCGCGAGCGTGAAGGACGAGTTCATGACCGCGCCGCATCCCGCCTGGACCGCGGTGGGGACGACGGCGCTGCTGCCGCCGAACGGCATCGTCGAGATCCAGATGATCGCCTACGCGCCCCGGCGATAGGCTCCGCGCATCGCGGCGGCGAAGACGGCGAGGCCGATCAGCATGGCGGGCGCCGACGCCTCCGGCCCGAACGCGCCGCCGCTGATCCAGGCGGGCGCGCCGGGTGCGGGCGCGCTGACGAACAGGCTGCCATGCTCGACGAAGCCGCTCACCCGCGCGCCGAAGATCGGCCCTTGCGCGAAATTCCACGCGGCGTGGACGCCGACCGAGGTCCAGATCCGCCCGGTCAGGAGGTAGAAGGCGGCGAGCATCAGCCCCGCCTCGACCGCGATCGCGACCGCCGCGACGGCGCTCGCGTTCGGATTGGCGAGATGCGCCGCGCCGAACAGCGCCGCCGACAGCGCCAGCGCGGGCCAGAGCCCTAGCGCGCGCATGAGGAGGCGGAAGACGATCAGCCGTAGGATCAGCTCCTCCTCCAGCCCCGTGACCGTATCGCGCATCGCGTCGGCCAGCCAGTCGGTCCAGTCGCCGGGTGCGAGCGTACAGGCGCCTAGCAGCCGCAGCGACGCGATCACGGCCGTGAACATCGCCAGCCCGATCGCGACGCCCAGCACCAAGTCGCTGACCAAGGGGCGGAGCGCGATCTCGGTCGGCGCGCGCCGCTCGCCGAAGCGGACGGCGGCGGCGTAGAGGAGGTAGGCGAGCCCCGCCGCGCCGAGTGAGAAGGGGCCGCCGTCGATCCGCACGATCTCCGGGAGGCTCGCGACGAGCCCGACCGCCGCCGTCAGCAACAGCATCCAGCCCAGCGCGCGGAAGCGGCGCAACCGGCCGGGCGCGAGGACGCCGGCGTCGCCGAGGTCGGGCGCGCGCCACCCGGCTGCCGTCACCCGCCGACGACCGCCGCGCGCCAGGTGGTGATGTAGTCGGTCGAGCCGCGGCACTCGCCCATCGCGGCCTCGTGGACGAGCCGGAAGCGGGCGCCGTCCCAGGCGTATTCGTGCGAGACGCCGCAATCGCCCAGGCCCCGCGCCTTGGTGAACGTCGTCAGCCGCCGCCGATCCGCGTCCCAGTCGGCGTTGACGAGCGACGGGTCATCCGGTCCCATGCCGGTCGGCACGTCGAAGCGCGCCCGCGTCGCGCGGCCCTGCGCGTCGAGGACCAAGGCGCTCGACATGATGTTGTATGCGCCATTGCCGCACGGGTGCGCGACGAGCGCGAGGCTCTGCCGCGCGTCGAGCCGCACCGCCCGAGGCGCGACGGGGCCGTTCGCGTATTCGCAGATAGCGTTGTCCGGCCCGATCAG
Source organism: Sphingomonas sp. (assembly GCA_036387895.1). GTDB lineage: Bacteria > Pseudomonadota > Alphaproteobacteria > Sphingomonadales > Sphingomonadaceae > Sphingomonas. Next base: position 788 of record DASVSW010000163.1, on the reverse strand, counting down.
CCGCGCCGCCGCGGCGGGCGCGAGGGCGCGGGGCGGCTTCGGTCCCGCTGCGGGCCGGACGATGCGCGGGAGCGGCGGAGGCGGCGGCACGGCCGTGTCGGGCTTCGGCCCGGTCCGCCGCAGGGCGCCGACCGTGCCGATCCGCCGCTGCCGCTCGTCCATGTAAAGGAACGCGGCCGCTGCGCCCTTGAGCGACGCCGAGGCGAGCGCCCGGCCGCCGCCGTCCGTCAGCGTCGCCCGCGACCCGTTCGCGAGCGCGGAGGCGAGCGCGCGGTTGAAGGGCAGCGCCGCCCCGCCCGTGACTCGCGCCACCGGCTTCCCGTCGATACGTAGGGTCAGCGGACCGGCGGGCGGCTCGGCTTCCGTCGAGAAGCTCAGTTCGGGCGCGGCGCGCGGCGCGCCGTCGCGGCAGACGACGAGGAGCAGGTAGCGTTCGCGGTCGTCGCCGTCGGGGACCAACGCCACCGCGTGGCAGGCCCGGACGTTATCGCAGCCGACCGTCCAATCGGCGAACGTCTTCAGCTCGCCGGGTTGCGGCGCGGCGGCGGTGGCGGCTAGGGCGAGGAAGAGCATCGGCGACGATTAGCGGGCGGGAGCGGGCATGCAAACGGTGGGCGTGATCGGGGCGGGGCAGATGGGCGCAGGCATCGCGCAGGTGTCTGCGCAGGCTGGCTTCCGCGTCCTCCTGTCCGACGTCGGACGCGAACGGGCGGAGGCGGGCAAGGCGGGGATCGCCAAGCTGCTCGACCGCGCGGTGTCGAAGGAGAAGATCATGCCGCAAGCACGCG
>DASVSW010000162.1:0-5506 GCA_036387895.1 Sphingomonas sp. | reverse complement strand
TCCGACGCGAAGACGACGGGACGGTCAGGCTGCCGGTCGCGGGATAGCGGTCGAGGGAGGGAGCGATGCGGATGCGATCGGTCTGTTGGCTGGCGGCGTCGATCCTCCCCCTGCAGCCCACCGCCGCGCGCGAGCTCGCCGTCGTGAACCAACCCGAGCGGACCTTGCAGCTCGTCGACGGCGAGCGTGGCGCGGTGCTCCTGACGGTTGCGCTGGGCGAGCGGCCGCACGAGGTCGAGGTCTCGCCGGATGGTCGCTTCGCCTACGCCCCGATCTACGGGAACGGCGCGGTCGGGCGCCCCGGAACGGACGGCGACACGGTCGAGGTCGTGGGGCTGGCGTCGGGACGCGTGAACCGCATCGCGCTCGGCGCGCCGGTCCGCCCGCACGATGCGAAGTTCGGACCCGACGGTCTCCTTTACGTGACGGCCGAGACCGCTCAGGCGGTGCTCGTCGTCGACGTGGCCACCGGTCGCGTCGTCGGACGCGTCCCGACCGGCAGGCCGGAATCGCACAGCCTCGCCATCTCGCCCGACGGACGGCGCGCCTACACCGCAAACGTCGGCTCGGGCAGCGTCAGCGTCCTCGACCTGATCCGGCGGCGACTGATCGGCGTCGTGCCGGTGGCGTCCATGGTCCAGCGCGTCACCGTCTCCGCCGACGGCCGTCGCCTCTTCACCCATGACCAGCGCGCGCCGCGCGTCGTCGAGATCGACGCGGGGCGGATGAAGGTCGTCGCGAGCCACACGCTGCCGGGCCTGCCTTACGCGTCGGCGATCTCGCCCGACGGCCGGACGTTGATCGTGGCCGGTCGGCCCGAACTACCCGGTCAGCAGCGTGCCTCGCCATCCCTGTACCTTCTCGATCTGCGGTCCAGCAGCGTCGAGACAATCCGGACTCCCGGCTGGCCGCGTGTTGTCGCGGTTGACGGAGCAACCGGCCTAGCCTGGCTCAATTTCGGCTCTGGCGAGATCGCATCGCTCGATCTGCGTACCAAGGAGCTTCTCGTCACGGCCCGGCTCGGCCCCGGTCTCGACGGGATGTCGCTCCTGCCGCGCTAGCCGGATGTCGCTTCTGAACGCGCATTTCTGCCGGGCGCGCTCGGTTGACGGCTGTCCTACAAGACCCGACTCTGCCATCTATCCGCGTGACCGCTCACCTGGGCCGATACGCGCGAAATAACGTGGTAAGAACCCGCAATGATGTTGCCGAACTTACGTGAACTTGATCAACTTACCCCCGGATCGCGGGGCCACGACGTCCACGTGATCGGCGGCGGCCTCGCGGGTTCGGAGGCGGCTTGGCAGCTCGCGCAGGCCGGCGTGCGCGTCCGCCTGTCCGAGATGCGCGGGAGCGGCGACACCACGCCCGCGCACCAGACGGACGGGCTGGCTGAACTCGTCTGCTCGAACAGCTTCCGATCCGACGACGCCGAGAGCAACGCGGTCGGCCTGCTCCACCAGGAGATGCGCGCGCTCGGCTCCGTCATCATGGCGACGGGTGACGAGCATCGCGTCCCCGCCGGATCCGCGCTCGCCGTCGACCGGGACGGCTTCTCCGAAGCGGTCACCGCCAAGCTCGCCGCGCATCCGAACATCACGGTCGTGCGCGAGCGCGTCGACGCGTTGCCCGACCAGGGACTCGCGATCGTCGCGACCGGGCCGCTGACCGCTCCCGGTTTGGCCGACAGCATCGGCGCTGCGACCGGAGCCGAGGCCCTCGCCTTCTTCGACGCGATCGCGCCGATCGTCCATCGCGACAGCATCGACATGGACGTCGCCTGGTTCCAGTCGCGCTGGAACAAGGGGGACGGCCACGATTACATCAACTGCCCCATGACCAAGGAGCAGTATCTGGCCTTTCACCAGGGGCTGCTCGACGGCGAGAAGACGGCGTTCCGGGATTGGGAGAAGGACACGCCCTATTTCGAGGGGTGCATGCCGATCGAGGTCATGGCGCAGCGCGGGCTGGACACGTTGCGCTACGGCCCGATGAAGCCCGTCGGCCTCGACGACCCGCGCACCGGCCGCTGGCCCTACGCGGTCGTCCAGCTGCGCCAGGACAACGCCAGCGCGACGCTGTGGAACATCGTCGGCTTCCAGACCAAGCTGAAGCACGCCGAGCAGGTCCGGCTGTTCCGCACCATCCCGGGCCTGGAGAACGCCGAGTTCGCCAGGCTGGGCGGGCTCCACCGCAACACCTTCATCCGCTCGCCCGAGCTGCTCGACCCGACGCTCCGGCTCAGGAACCGGCCCAACATCCGCTTCGCCGGCCAGATCACCGGCTGCGAGGGCTATGTCGAGAGCTCGGCGATCGGCCTCCTCGCGGGTCGCTTCGCCGCCGCGGAGCTCCGCGGCGAGGCGCTGGCGCCGCCGCCGGTCGAGACGGCGCTGGGCGCGCTGCTGGGCCACATCACGGGTGCTGCGGAAGCGGCGACCTATCAGCCGATGAACGTCAATTTCGGCCTGTTTCCGCCCATTCCCGGCCGCTCCAAGAAAGCGGACCGGAAGCGGATGTACACCGACCGCGCCCGTGCCGCGTTCACGGAATGGCTCAGCCCTCGTCCTCTCGCGCCGGAGGGCACGCCCGAGCGGGCCGCCGCTTGACGGCGGTGGTGGCGAACTCGGCCGCGCTCATGGCGCCCGACTTGTCGGCGTCCGCGCCGGCGAACTTGGTCGCGGTCTTGGCCGCCCACTCGTCGAAGGACAGCCGCCCGTCGCGGTCGCGGTCGAGCTTGGCATAGGCTTTGCGCCGGCTGGCGAGGTACTCGTCGCGCGTGATCGCGCCGTCGCGGTCCTTGTCGTAACGTCCGAACCGCTTCTCCTCGCGCGTCTTCGGCGTCGCTTCGGGCAGCGCGACCTCCTCCGCTTGGCTCGCCGCCTGCACCGGCGCGGCATAAGCCGGTCGCGGAGGCAGGCCCGTACCCGGCCGGGCCGGACCGCCGAACGCCAACATGCCCGCCCCCGCCATAGCCAGCGCCGCCGCTCCGCCCGCAAGATACCGCCACATCGTCCGTCCCCCTTGCCTGCTCCCTGAGGCTAACGGCCCTCAGCGCCCGGTCAACCGATGCAGCAGCAGCCGCGCGACCCGTTCCGGACCACGCCGGTCCTCAAGGTCGTAGCGCGCCAGCCATGCGAGGCCACCCAGCGCCCGTCCGGCGCGCGACCACCGTTTCTCCGTCGCCGTCCTTAACCGCTCGGCCGCGAGCGCCCGCGCCCGTTCGGCGACGTCCGGCCGGGACAGGTTCGCCGACAGGTCGGCCAACGCCCAACCTTCTCCCGCCGTCCTCGCCTGCGGATCCGTCGCGCCCAGCACGACCGCCGCCGCCCCGAACAGCCGCCCGCCCCGGTCCGCCGCGTAGCGGACGAGCGCCTGGTCGTCCGGCGCGTCCTCTACCAGCACCGTCTCCCATCCGTCGATCATCGCGGAGAGGTCGCTCCCCGTCACCCCGCGCGGCAGGACCTCGGCCGCCAGCGCCTGGAGGACGGGTTGCGCCGGCGACGGCTCCCGGTCGAGCCGCTCCAGCGCCTCGAACCACCAGGTGAGACGCATCTGCCCGATCACCGGCTCCCGCGTCGTCCGCAGGATGTCGCCCAGTGTCGCGTCGAGCGCGAACAGCGCCTCCAACCCCGCCCGGCGGTCGGCGGGCGCGTAGCCGAGCGCTAGGGCGCGGTCGGGAGCCGGTTGATCCATCGCGTCGGCCATTTCCGGCTTCTTAACGGATCGCGGTTCAAGATCGTCCGGAAATCCGTCCGACACCGCGAGACAGCCATGCTCAACTTCTTCGAAAAACGGCGCCGCCGAGCGGAAGGCGACCCGCCATTCCGGCGCGGAGTGATGACGCGCCTGCTCCGCGACCGCAGCGCCAACACGTTGGTGATCGGCACGATGGCGATCTTCCCGCTCGCCGGACTGGTGGGCGGCGGACTCGACATGAGCCGCATCTACATCGCCAAGACGCGGCTCCAGCACGCCTGCGACGCCGGCGCGCTCGCCGGCCGTCGGGCCATGGGCGCCGGCGGCTGGGCGAACAACGGCTTCGCGGCCCGGGACGTCGCGCTGCAGTTCTTCAACGCGAACTGGAAGATGCGGTCCTACGGCACGCAGACGTTCACGCCGCAGTTTAACGAGGCGAACGGCGTCGTCACCGGGACGATGTCTACGGACATTCCGATGACGCTGATGCGGATCTTCGGCGAGACGACCAGGAACGTGGCCGTCACCTGCCAATCCGAGATGCGGCTGTTGAACACGGACGTGATGTTCGTGCTCGACACCACCGGGTCGATGGATACGCCGCTGCCGAGCGGCGAGACGAGGATGGACGCGCTGCGCGTGGCGGTGAAATGCTTCTATGAGACGCTGGCCCAGCTCGACATCATCGACGAAGTCTGCGGGACCGGTCCGGCTCCGTCCGGAGGCGTCGCTCCGGGCACTCAGCTCAGGTTCGGCTTCGTTCCCTATTCCAGCAACGTCAACGTTGGGGGCGTGTTGCCGGCCAACGCGATCGCCAACACCTGGCAATATCAGACGCGCACGTTCACCGGCGTGCGGCAGTGGAGCAATTGGGCGCAGTCCAGGAACGCCTCCAACCAACTTATCCATGTCGCGCCCAAGGACAACGGAGAGTGCCCGAACGCGCCCGGAGCGCCGGCGAACAAGCAGTATCGATACGCCAAAGGCAACGTCAGCGGCGCGCAGCGCTGCATCCAGGAGGAGCGCTCGAACCTCCCGCTCTGGCGTTATGCGCAGTCGCCGGTCGATGTCAGCGCGCTCAAGAACGGTGGCTCGTTTCCGAGGACGTTCACCCGCCAGCAGATCGGCGACGACGCTCAGGACGAGCAGATCACCTGGGACGGCTGCGTCGAGGAACGGCAGACCGTGCGCGCCGCGAACTACACGCCCATTCCCGCCCAAGCGAATGATCTGAACATCGACATGCTGCCCGTCAACGGCGCCGTGGCCACGCAATGGGGTCCCGTCCTGCCGCAGCTCACATTCTGGCGGCGGATCACCAACAATCTAAACCAGCGGAATCTGGCGGTCCACGCCAACACGCCCAACCGCTACTATCGCGGCGCGCTGTCGTATGCATGTCCTACGGCCGCGCGTCGGCTTCGCGACTACAACGTCGCGGGCGGCCCTAACGACTTCATGGCCTATGTGAACAGCCTCCGACCCGCCGGGAACACGTACCATGACATCGGCATGATATGGGGGCAGCGGCTGGCGTCGCCGACCGGCATGTTCGCCGCCGACAACGCCCTGACGCCGACCGGCGGCGCGATCGAACGCCACCTCGTCTTCATGACCGACGGTGACACGAACGCCATGGAGTATGATCATAACGCTTACGGACTTCCCTGGTACGACCGTCGACAGACCGATCCGAACGTCGCGCCGACCCAAGCGGCTCTCGAGGCTCAGGTCGACGCGCGTTTCGAAGCGTTGTGCGCCCGGGGACGTGGACCGTTCACGATCTGGGTGATCGGATTCGGCGCCCTCA
>DASVSW010000161.1:0-2839 GCA_036387895.1 Sphingomonas sp. | reverse complement strand
GGCGTGGAGGAACGAGGGGAGCGCGGGGCCCATGCCCGCCTAGCTAGGCGGCCTGGCGCGCTCCGGCAACGCGGTCACAGCATGAAGTCGCCCGCGACCACCGCGACGCCGAGACCGCCGACCTCGAAGCCGAAGTCCTCGATCCGGTCGCCGTTGAGGTCGCCATAGACCATGGTGCCCCCGTTCGCTCCCTTGCCGAGCTCGGTCCTGAGCTCGCCCGCCGTGCCGGTGAACGCGTTCCCGCCGATGAACGTGAAGGCGTCGTTCGCCGCGGTGGTCACGTTCGCGTCGAGCCTGCTGAGGTCGATCCGGTCGCCCGCGGCGAAGTCGGTGATCCAGTCGCCCCAGAGGTCGGTGCCGACGGTGACGCCGAACACGTCGTTCCCCGCCCCGCCGCTCAGGACGTCGGTGCCGCCGCTGCCGAACAGCCGGTCGGCGCCCTCGCCGCCGAACAGGACGTCGTTCCCGCCGCCGCCGTTCAGCACGTCGTCGCCGGCCTCGCCGTGGAGCGCGTTCGCGCCGCCGTTGCCGGTGATCGTGTTCGCGGTCGCCGAACCGCGGACCTCCAGATCGGCCACGCCCGCGAGGTTGATCGCCTCGATCTCGCCCACCGCGGTCCAGTTCACCGATACGGAGACGTAGTCGGACGCGCCGCCGCCCGCTTCCTCGACAACTTGGTCGTCGACGTCGTCGACGGAATAATCGTCGCTGCCGGCGCCGCCGATCATCAGGTCGGCGCCGCCCTGGCCATGGAGCACGTCCTTGCCCAGCCCGCCGTGGAGCGTGTCGGCGCCCAGCCCGCCGAGCAGACGGTCGTCGCCGGCCCCGCCCGTCAGGACGTTGGCGAGGTTGTTGCCGGTCAGGACGTTGTTCAGCGCGTTGCCCGTGCCGTCGATCGACCGGTCCATCACCAGCTCGAGCCGCTCGACGTTCTCGGCCAGCGTCAGGCTGGTGAAGGCGAGAACGGTGTCCGTCCCCTCGCCAGCCGCCTCGACGACCTGGTCCGACGCGTCGTCGACCCAGTAGACGTCGTCGCCGATCCCGCCGACCAGGACGTCCGTGCCGCCGTTGCCGTCGAGCAGGTCGTTCCCGGCGAGGCCGAACAGCTGGTTGTTCCCGCCCGAGCCCCAGATCCTGTTGTCGAGCGCGTTGCCGCGGCCGTTGATCTGCAGGGTCCCGAACAGCGACAGGTTCTCGACGGCTTCGGTCAGTTGATAGTCGACGAAGCTCGTGACGACGTCGACCTGCTGGTCGGCAGGCTGGCCCGGCTCCGCGGCCTCGATGACCTGGTCGCCCGCGTCGTCCACGACGTACGAGTCCGCGCCCGCGCCGCCGATCATCACGTCCGCGCCCTGGCCGCCGTCGAGGTAATCGCGCCCGACGCCGCCCAGGAGCTGGTCCGCGTCCGCGCCGCCGTACAGCTGGTCGTTGCCGCCGTCGCCGAAGAGCGTGTCCTTGCCTTCCTTGCCCGACAGCTTGTCGTTGCCGCCCAGGCCATAGACCTTCTCCGGCCCCGCGCCGCCTTGCCACACGTCGCCGGCCTCGGTCAGCGTCACCTCGGTCGGCGGGACCTCCGCGGTCCGCAGCGTCCCGTCCTCATAGGTGAAGGAGGTCATCCCCTTGACCCAGAAGGCGGCGTCCGACCGTCCGTCGCCGGTGGCGTCGATCTGGACCAGCGTGTCGCCGTCGATGTGCTTGTAGCGGATCTCCGGCACGCCCGTCGGACCCTTGGGTTCGGTATGGCTGTACGAGCCGGTGAACGCGCCCGTCCCGATCCACTTCAGCTCGGGGAAGCCCGCGAGCGCGATCCGGTCGGCCGAGTCCATCACCACCGTCTTGATCGAGCCCCGCATGTCGGAATAGCCGAGCGCGTAAGCGTCCGCACCGCCCTGGCCGTCGAGCACGTCGTCGCCCTTGCCGGCGTACATGATGTCGTCGCCGTCCCCGCCGATCAGGAGATCGTGGCCGCCCAGGCCGCGGATGACGTCGTGGTCGGCGTTGGCGACGATGTGGTCGTCGCCCTCGGTGCCCATGACCACCTCGACGCCCTTCAGCACGCCGGGCGTGGATTCGTACAGCTCCACCGCGCGGTCGAGCTGGATCGAACCGCTGAAGAGGTTCCCCGCCGTCCTGACATGGACGACCGTGCCCGTCTGCTTGACCTCGTAGACGATGCCGGGCGCGGTGCTGGTCGACTCGCCGTTGAACGCCAGACCGAGCGCGGACAGGTCGATCTTGTCGCCTTCGACGGCGCGGAACTCGACCACGTTGCGAATGCCCGCGTGCTGGCCGCCCATGCCGTTGTTGACGGCTCCGAGATCGCCGATGCCCGCGAACAGGTAGGTGTCCGCGCCCGCTCCGCCGATCAGCGTGTCGACGCCGGGATAGTTGGTGACGAACGTCTCGGCCCAGCCGCCGCCCTGGAGCACGTCGTCGCCGTCGCCGCCGTCGATCCAGTCGATCCCGATGCCGCCGCGGATCACGTCGTTGCCGCCATCGCCGAACAGCCGGTCGGAGAACGCGCCGCCGTCGACCACGTCGTCGCCGTTCCCGGCGAAGATCTCGTCGAACCCGCCCCTGCCTTCGAGCAGGTCGTTCCCGTCGTCGCCGATCAGGATGTTGCCATGGTCGTCGCCGCGCAGCGTATCGCCGTGAAGGGATCCGTAGATTCCTTCCATGTTGCTGATGTAGTCCTTGCCGGCCCCGATCGTGTCCTGAGTATGGGTCAGCTTCAGGTCGACCGTGACCGCCGCCTTCGCGCCGCGGTAGCTTACGACGTCTTTTTGCTGATCGATCGTGTAGTCCGGCCTCCAGATCCAGCTGCCGTCGAGCCGGTCGT
>DASVSW010000160.1:0-5534 GCA_036387895.1 Sphingomonas sp. | reverse complement strand
CGCTTGTCAATCGTCGCCGTCCAGCACCCGCGCCCAGCACAGCACGGAGACGGATCGCGCGCCTGCCCGCAGCAGCGCATTGGTGCAGGTCTCCACGGTCGCTCCGCTGGTGTGGACGTCATCCACCAGCACGACCGCCGCGCCGCGGATGGACGCGCGCGCCTTCTCGCGGACGGTAAACGCCCGCGCGACCGCCTTGCGCCGCTCCTGTCCGCTCAGGCCGCGCAGCACCGGCGTCCGCCGCACCCGCTCCATCGCATCGACCGCGACCGGCACTCCGGTGATCCGTCCGACGCTCCGTGCGATCAGTGCTGCCTGATTGTACCCCCGCGACCAGATCCGCCAGCGATGCAGCGGCACGGGCACGAGCCGATCGGTGCCCGGGGGGAGCAGGCGCGCCATCGGCCGCGCCATCGTCTCGGCGAGCCCCTCGCGTCCGCCGTATTTCAGCCCCAGCGCAATCTGCCGCGCGGCCGGTCCGTAAGCGACCGCGGCGCGCACCCCGCCATGCTGCGGCGGACGCTCCAGGCACGCCGCGCACGCCGCCCCCTCGCCACGATCATGGGCGAACGGCACGCAACACCGCGCACACCACGGCGGACCCAGAAAGCGGAGCGATCCCCAGCAACCGGAGCAGAAGCGGTGGTCCTCCGCGACCGGCAGCCCGCAGGCGGGACAGCGCGGCGGCAGCGCAAGCCGCCCGGCGAGGCGCAAGGGTGCGAGCAGGTCCACGCGGCCCTTGTCGCGCGAAGCCCGCACGCCCACAAGCACATGCGTGGACACCGACATCTTTGACCGCGCCGCGCGACGCCGCCGCCGCGATCGGGCGGCCTCCGGCTTTGCGGCGCACGATTTCCTGCGTGCCGCGATGCTCGACGGCATCGCCGATCGCCTCGCCACGGTGAAGCGGTCGTTTCACTCGGTCCTCGACCTCGGCTGCTTCGACGGCAGTTTCGCGGCTCCGTCCGGCGCGCGCGTCGCCCGTTGCGATGCGGGCGCGACGTTCGCGTCGGGCGGGGTGCAGGCCGACGAGGACCGCCTTCCTTTCGCCGACGCCTCGTTCGACCTGGTCGTCAGCGCGGGCGTTCTGGATCAGGTTAATGATCTTCCAGGCGCGCTCGCGCTCGCCAGGCGAGCGCTCAAGCCGGACGGGCTGTTCCTGGCCGCGTTCGCCGGGGCAGGCTCGCTCCCCCGGCTGCGCGCAGCACTCCGCGCGGCCGAGCCGGAACCGCCGGCGGCGCGGCTTCACCCGCAGATCGACGTGCGCTCCGCGGGCGACCTGCTCGTCCGCGCAGGCTTTGCGCTCCCGGTCGCGGACGTGGAAACTCTGGACGTGGGCTACCCCGACCTGTTCCGCCTCCTGGCCGACCTGCGCGGGATGGCCGCGACAAACGTGCTGAGGCGGCGCGCGCCGCTCACGCGCAGCATCCTGGCCGCTGCCGCAGAGGCGTTCGTCACGCAGGCCGACCCCGACGGCCGCGTGCGCGAGCGGTTCACGATCGTCTTCCTCACCGGCTGGGCGCCCGATCCGTCGCAGCCCAAGGCGGCGCGGCGCGGCAGCGCCACGGCGTCGCTTGCAGCGACGCTTACCCGCGGGGCGCAGGCGGAGTGAACGGGGTCAGCGGCACGATCGACGGCACGCCGCCCGCTTCGCCGACCCAGGCATCGACGCCGTAAACCTCGGCGATCCGCTCGCGCGTCAGCACCTCCGCGGGCGTGCCGTCCGAGACCAGCCGTCCCTCGTGCATCAACAGGATGCGGTCGCAGAAGCGCGCCGCGAGCGCCAGATCGTGGAGCACCGCGATCACCAGCGTGCCTGCCGCCGCCGTGCAGCGGAGCAGCGTCATCACGGCCAGCGCGTGCGCTGGATCGAGCGCGGCGAGCGGCTCATCAACGATCATCGCAGGCGCCTCCGCCGCCAGCGCCCGCGCGAGCAGCACCCGGGCCCGCTCGCCCCCTGACAGCGTCGTCGCGTCGCGGTCCGCCAGATGCGCGACATCCGCCGCGGCCATCGCGCGCTCCACCGCGGCGAAATCGCCCGCACCCATCCGCGCGAGCGGGCCCAGATGCGGCATCCGCCCGAGCCCGACCAGCCGCCGTACTGCGAGCGGCCAATGGATCGCACCACCTTGCGGCAAATAGGCGATGGTCCTGACGGACGGGCCGTTCACGGCGATCCGGCCCTCGGCAGGTGCCAGTCCCAGGATCGCGCGTGCGAGCGTCGACTTGCCCGCCCCGTTCGGACCCAGAACGCCGACGAGCCCGCGATCGAGCGTCGCGCCGACGTCCTTTATGATCGTTCGGCCGCCGAGTCGCACCGAGACACTCTGCAGTACGATCACGACCAAGCCCCCCGCTCGCGCCGGAGCTGCAACAGGAACACCGGCACGCCGAGCAGCGCCGTCACCACCCCCAGCCGCAGCTCGCCGGTGGTCGGCGCCAGCCGCACCGCAACATCGGCGAGCGTCAGGAGCGCCGCGCCGCCGATCGCCGACGGCAGCAGCACCGCCGAGGGCGACCGATCGGTCAGCGGACGTACCAAGTGCGGGACGATCAATCCGACAAAGCCGATCGCGCCCGAGACCGCGACCGCGCCGCCGACCCCGACCGCCGTCCCGATCAGCAGCCGCCCGCGCAACCGCGACAGATCCACGCCCATCGATCGCGCCGCATCCTCGCCCAGCGTCAGCGCGTCGAGCCCGCGGGCGTCCCACATCAGCAGCACGATGCCGGCTGCGATGCATGGGAGCGCCAGCGCAACGTGCTGGACGCTGCGGTCCTCCAGCGATCCCATCAGCCAGGTCATGATCTCCATCGCGGCGAACGGATTGGGCGACAGGTTGAGCGCCAGCGCGATCCCCGCCCCCGCGATCGTCCCCACCGCGACCCCTGCGAGAATGAGCGACAAGGCGGTCGCGTCCCGCCCGGCGAGCAGGACGAGAAGAAGCAGGGCGAGCAGCGCTCCCGCGACCGCCAGCAGCGGCAGCGCCGCCGGATGAATCGCAGCCAGGCCGAAGTACAGCGCCGTCACCGCGCCCAGCGCCGCGCCGTTCGACGCACCAAGTACCGAGGGCTCGGCGAGCGGATTGCGGAGATACCCCTGCAACGCCGCTCCCGACACCCCGAGCATCGCGCCGACCGCCAGTCCCAGGATCGCGCGGGGCAGGCGGATCTGGACGACGATGATCCGCGCGACTTCGTCCCCCCCGCCGGTGAGCGCAGCGAGCACGCGCGCGGGGGACAGCGGCACGGGGCCGACCGCAAGGGACAGGGTCGCCGCTATCAACGCCGCGGCTGCGAGCAACGCGAGTAGAATGGGACGGCTCACGCCCACGCCAAGTCCTCCGTCACCCCAGACTTGTTCCGGAGCCCAGGATGCAGCGAGCCAGAAGTCAGAACCTCCAACCGCATTACTTGCCGAATTCTGGACCCCGGAACCAATCCGTGGTGAGGGCCAGGCAGCAGGCACTGGCATGGTCGGACCAATCCCGCCATGACGCGCGCATGCGCCTGCTCCCGCTGCTTCTCCTGCTCCCGGCCGCGGCCCCCGTGCCGCCCCAGCGCATCCTGTCGCTCCACCTGTGCGCCGACCAATATCTGCTCGCGCTCGCCGACCGGCGCCAAGTCGTCGGCCTCACCCGCAACGCCCGCGATCCCGCCATGTCGCGCGGCGCGGCGCAAGCGCGGAACTGGCCGATCGCTCGGTCGTCGGCGGAGGAGATGCTGGCGCTTCGTCCCGACCTCGTCATCGCGACGCCGGGCCGTACCTTTCTGCGCCGCCCGCCGCGCGTGCTGGAGCTTCCCGACGCGCACAGCTATCCGGAGATCGTCGCCCAGACCCGCCTCGTCGCCCGCGCGATCGGCCACCCTGCGCGCGGCGAGGCGCTGATCCGCCGCATGGACGCCGCGATCGCCGGTCTGCCCCGTGCCGGTAAGAACCGTATCGCGGCCGAGTATCAGCGCCGCGGCTTCCTGACCGGTCAGGGCACGCTGATCGACGACCTCATGCGCCGCGTCGGCCTCGTCAACCTGGCGAGCCGCCTCGGCCGGTCGCCCCTCGCGCAGGTGCCGGTCGAGACGATCGTCGCCGCCCGGCCCGACTTCCTGCTGGTTGAGGAAGGCGAGGCAGTGGTCGACCAAGGCACCGCGATGCGCGCGCACCCGGCGCTCGCGCGCATCCCGCGCCTGGTCCTGCCGCGCGCGTCGACGACGTGCGGCGGCCCGGACTACGTGCTCGCAGCGGCGAGCCTGGCGCGTCAGCTCGCTCAGAACCGGGCCCTCACCCCGCCGTAGGCGCCGCGGCCCGCGGTCACGTACCCGAACACCTCCTCGTACGGCTCGTCGAGCAGGTTCTCGACCCGCCCGACCAGCGCCAAGCTCCGCGTCAGCTTGTACTCGGCGTTCAGGTTGACCAGCACATACTCCTGCAACGGCACGCGCACCTGCGCGAACGTGGGGGTGAAGGTCACGTCCTGCTGCCGTCCGTTGTAGCGCACCGTGAGCGTCCCCGCGAACCGCTCGTCGCGGCTGAGCGCGGTCAGGTTGACGCTGCCGTTGTGCCGCGGGCGCCGCACCTCCTGCACGCCGTTCTCGCGCGACCGGGTGTAGGTGTAGCCGAGGTCGAAGCGCAGCTGGTCTACCGGTCGCACCGAAGCGAACGCCTCCACCCCGCGCTGCCGCGAGAGCGTCGTGCGGTTGTCGGGAGTTGAGGGGAATCCGCTCGTGAAGATCTCATCGGTCAGTTTGCTGTCGAAATAGGTCGCGCCGATCGTCGTAGCGCCGAACAGCTGGTCGACCCCGGCCTCCCACCCCTTCGACTTCTCAGGCTTCAGGTTCGGATTGCCGATATAACGCCCGTCGGAGAAGCCGAAGAGCTCGTAATAGGTCGGATTCTTGACGCCCGTCCCATAGGCGGCGCGCAGCCGCGTTCCCTCCGCCAGGCGGTATCCGCCTTGCGCCCGCCACGTCGTCGTGTCGGCGAACCGCGTGTTCCAGTCGCGCCGCACCGAACCGCCGAGCTGCAGCCCGCCCGCCGTCAGCTCATATTGCCCGATCAGCCCGACATTGTCCGTGCGGCGATAGCCCTGGAAGACGAAGGTCGAGGGGGTGGTGTTGCGGAACCGCTCGCGCTCGACATCGACCGCCCCGGTAATCCGGTGGGTCGCCGCGCCCATCTCCAGGCGATAGCTCGACTCGAACGATCCCTTGTACCGCTGACCCCGATCGCCGAAGTCGTAGCCGTCGGCCGAGTACTGGTCCCGCTCGGTGCTGGCGACCTGCCCGGTCAACGCGTTCGTCCATGCGCCCAGCGTCAGCTCGGCGCGGACGAGGCCGTAGACCGCCTCGTTGGTGAAGCGTGCGCCCGGCGAGTCGACGATGAGACCGAAGCGGGGGCTCGTCGGATCGAACTCGCTGTTGTTGGTATCGGCCGCCAGGTTGGAGTAGCGCGCCACTCCGGTCAGCTTGAACGCGTCGAAGGGCGTCCAGCTGACCTTCGCCGACGCGCCGTAATGGTCGGAGCCGACGTCGCGCGT
>DASVSW010000159.1:0-4850 GCA_036387895.1 Sphingomonas sp. | reverse complement strand
GAAGTCGGCGAGCGCGGCGCGGGTGCGCTCGACATGGCCGTCGACCGACCGGCGCTCCAGGGTGTTGAAGCTAGGCGTGATCACCGCCGCTAGGAGCAGCGTGACGCCCAGCGCCGCCGCCAGGCCCACGCCCGTCAGGATCAGGATCAGCTTCGCGCCCAGCGACGTGGGCGCGAGCGCCGAGGCGCGGCGCATCAGCCGTTCGTTCCGGTGGCCGCCTCCGACGCACGCGCGCCGCCGATGAACCGGTCGGCGGCGAGCCCGACCGCGACGTCCGCGGCGACCGGACGCGACAGGTAGTAGCCCTGGAGGTGCGACGCACCCGCGACGCGGAGCATCTGCACCTGCGCCGCCGTCTCCACGCCCTCCGCCACGACGCCGAGCCCCAGCGCCTTGCCGAGATGGATGATCGAGTGGACGATCGCCGCCGACTCGCGCTCGCGGCCCATGCCGTCGATGAAGCTCCGGTCGATCTTGAGCGAATCGAGCGCGAACTTCCGGATGTTGTACAGGCTGGAATAGCCCGTGCCGAAATCGTCGAGCGCGATGCGGAAACCCATCTGCCGCAGCTTGTACAGCGTCTCCGCGGCGCGCTCGGCGTCGTCGAAGATCGCGGTCTCGGTGATCTCGATCTGCACGCGCTTCGGCTCGACGCCGGCGCGGCCCGCGACCTCCACGATATGACCGACGAAGTTGTGGCGGCGGAACTGGCGCGGGCTGAAGTTCACGGAGACGTACTGGCCGGGCCAGCGCTTCACCTGCTCCAGCGCCTTCTCCAGCACCCAGTCGCCCAGCTCGTGGATCAGGTTCGACTCCTCGGCGATCGGGATGAACACCGCGGGGCTGATCGGGCCGTATTCCGCGGTGTTCCAGCGCAGCAGCGCCTCGAACCCGGCGATCTCCAGCTCGTCTCGCTCGACGATCGGCTGGAAGACGAGGCTGAGCTCGCCCTTGGCGATCGCCTCCGACAGGCCGTTCTCCACTCGTTTCCGGAAGCGGATGCCCTCGTCCATGCTGTCGTCGAACAAGCGGACGACGCCGCGGCCCGACCGTTTGGCGTCGTTGAGCGCCAGGTCGGCGCGGCGAAGCACGTCGATGGGGTCGCGGCCGTTCTCCCCTTCCACGACGACCAGCCCGCAGGACGATCCGCCCTGGACCGAGTTGCCGAAGATGACGTGCGTGCCGGCGCAGCCCGCGACCACGCGGTCGCAGGCCATGACGGCGGCCTCCTCGCCCGGCGTGTCGAACATCACCCCGAACTCGTCGCCGCCCAGCCGCGCCACCAGCGCGCCCTCGGGCGCGGTGCGCTGCAGGATCTCGCAGATCTCGCGGATCAACGCGTCGCCGGCCAGGTGGCCCAGCGTGTCGTTGACCAGCTTGAACCGGTCGAGGTCGAACATGGCGGTCGCGAACAGGCCGGGGCGCCGCGACCGCTCGGTCAGCGCGCGGACGAAGAACAGCCGGTTGGGCGCGTCGGTCAACGAGTCGTGGGTGGCGATATGGATCGCGCGGCTCTCGTTGGCGGCGAGCTCCAGGCCCTGCTCCTCCAGCCGCACGACCTGCTCCGCCAGCCGCTCGCGCGCTTGCGTCAGCTCGCGGTCCGCCCGCCAGCGCTCGGCCAGCGCGGTCGCGGTCTGCTGGATCTCGGCGACCTCGAACGGCTTGGCGATGTAGAAGATCTTGTCCGCCGGCCCCGCCGCGCGGCTGATCTCCAGCGGCGAGAAGTCGGAATAGCCGGTGACGATGCAGAGGTTCACCTGCCCGTCCAGCGCGCGGATACGCCGCGCGGTCTCGCGCCCGTCGATGCCGGGCGGCATGCGGATGTCGATGAAGGCGACGGCGAAAGGCTGTCCCTCGGCCTGCGCGCGCTCGACGGCGGCGACGGCGTCAAGCCCCTGCTCGCAATGGGTGAACTCGAAGGCGGGCGCCGCGTCCGGCTCCGGCGCGTCGTCGCCGAACAGCTCGGCGGCCAGCGCCGACAGCGCCGCATCGGGCTTGGCGGGCGCGAAGCAGCGACGATAGCTGTCGTGCATCGCGGGCTCGTCGTCGACGATCAGGATACGCATGGGCCGATGAACCTCTTTCGCTGGTTCACCGGAGGTAAGCGAAGGGGGTTACCGCCGCGTAAACGATCTCACGGAAGCGCCTGCCGGCCGAGCAGGACCGCGCCCAACGGCCCCGCCCGCCCGCCGAGCGCGGCCGGGACGAGGAAGGTGTCGACGTCCGTCACGTCCGGAAAGGGCAGATAGCCGCCGAGGCTGTCATGGAGCCGGCGGCGGATGCGGGGCAGCAGATGGCCCGACAGCGCGACGCCCCCGCCCCAGACGATCCGCCGCGGCACCCCCGTCATCACCAGCGCATGGGCGAGCTGCGCCAGCGCGTGCGCCGCCGCGTCCCAGGCGGGATCGTCGGCGGCAAGCTCCGGCCCCGGCCGCCCCGCCCGCGCGGCGATCGCCGGCCCGCTCGCCAACCCTTCGACGCACGCGCCGTGGAACGGGCAGACGCCCACCCAGTCGTCGCCGGGCAGCCGCACGGGGCGGAGATGGCCGAACTCGGAATGCGTGAGGCCGTCGACGGGCCCGCCGCCCGCGATCAGCCCCGCGCCGACGCCGGTGCCCACGGTGACGTACGCCATGTCGGCCAGCCCCGCCGCGGCGCCCCATCGCGCCTCCGCGAGCGCCGCGCCCACCACGTCGCTGTGGAACCCGACCGGCACCCCGAACCGGTCGCGCAACCGCGCCGCCACGTCGGTCCCCGACCAATGCGGCTTGGTGGTGACGGTGACGCGGCCCCACCCGGCTGAGGCCCGGTCGATGTCGATCGGCCCGAAGCTAGCGATCCCGATCGCGGCGAACCCGCGCCAGCCGTCGAGCACCGCCTCGATCGCCGCGAGCGTTTCGGCTGGCTGCTCGGTCGGCAGCCGCACCTCGTCGTGCACCGCGTCCGGCCCCGACGCGAGCACGCACACGATCTTGGTGCCGCCGAGCTCCACGCCGGCGATGAGCGGTTCGGACACGCTGCCTCCCTCCTCCGACGCGCCGCACCCCGGCCGAGTCCGGACGATCATGCCGGACCATCGCGGGGAAGTCACATGCGGACCGGTTCAGCCGCGGACGCTCACTCCACCGTGACCGACTTCGCCAGGTTGCGCGGCTGGTCGACGTCCGTGCCCTTGGCGACCGCGACATGGTAGGCGAGCAGCTGCACCGGCACCGCGTAGACCAGGGGTGCTATGAGCGGGTGGACCTCGGGCATCTCGATCGTCGCGATCGCGCCCTCGCCCGCTTGCGCGATGCCGCGCGCGTCCGAGATCAGCACCACCTGCGCGCCCCTCGCCTGCGCTTCCTGCATGTTCGACACCGTCTTGTCGAACAACGGGCCGGACGGGGCCAGCACGATGAGCGGCACCTGATCGTCGATGAGAGCGATGGGCCCGTGCTTCATCTCGCCCGAGGCGTAGCCTTCGGCGTGGATGTAGCTGATCTCCTTGAGCTTCAACGCGCCTTCGAGCGCGAGCGGGTAGTCCGGCCCGCGACCGAGATAGAGGACGTCGCGCGCCGCCGCGATTTTGTGCGCCATCGCCGCGATGTCGTCGTCATGCGCGAGCGCGCGGCTCAGCGCCTCCGGCGCTTCGCGCAAGTGGCGAACGATCTCGCGCTCCTCGTCCTCCGAGATCCGGTCCCGCGCGCGCGCCAGGTTCACCGCCAGCGCCGCCATCACCGCCAGCTGACAGGTGAACGCCTTGGTCGACGCGACGCCGATCTCCGGCCCGGCATGGGTCGGCAACAGCAGGTCGACCTCGCGCGCCATCGAGCTCGTCGGCACGTTGATGATGCCCGCCGTGACCAACCCGTTGGCCTTCATGTGACGCAGCGCCGCGAGCGTGTCCGCGGTCTCGCCCGACTGCGAGATGACGACGCCCAGCTGGCCGGGGACGAGGACGGGATCGCGATACCGGAACTCGCTCGCCACATCGACCTCGACCGGCACCCGCGCGAAGCGCTCGATCCAGTATTTGCCGATCATGCCGACGTAGGACGCAGTGCCGCACGCCACGATCGCGACGCGGTCCACCGTCGACAGGTCGAACGCCATGTCGGGCAGCGCCACCTGCTCCTCGATCGGGCGCAGGTACGAGCGCAGCGTCTGCGCGACGACGACCGGCTGCTCGTAGATCTCCTTCTGCATGAAGTGGCGGTGGTTGCCCTTGTCGATCAGCTGGCCCGACGCCCCCGACTGGACGACCGGCCGCTCGACGGGCCGGTTCGCCTTGTCGAACACCTCGACGGAGCCGCGCGTGATCGCGACCCAGTCGCCCTCCTCGAGATAGGCGATCCGCTGCGTCAGCGGGGCCAGCGCCAGCGCGTCCGAGCCGAGGTAATTCTCCCCGTCGCCATAGCCCACCGTCAGCGGCGCGCCGAGCCGCGCGCCCAGCAGCAGGTCGGGGTGGGTGCGCACCATCACGCCCAGCGCGAACGCGCCGTGGAGCCGGGGCAGCACGGCGGCCAGCGCCGCCTTGGGCTCCGCGCCGCCCTCGATCTCCCGCGCGATCAGGTGCGCCACGACCTCCGTGTCGGTCTGCGACAAGAACTCGCGGCCATCGGCGACGAGCTCATCGCGGAGCGCCTTGAAGTTCTCGATGATGCCGTTGTGGACGACCACCACGTCGCCGACGATGTGGGGGTGGGCGTTGCCCTCCGTCGGCGCGCCGTGCGTCGCCCAGCGCGTGTGGGCGACCCCGCCCTCGCCCGGCAACGGTTCCTCGCGCAACCGCTCGCCCAGGTTCTTGAGCTTGCCCGGCGCGCGCCGCCGATCGAAGTCGCCGTCGTGAACGGTGCAGATGCCCGCCG
>DASVSW010000158.1:0-4213 GCA_036387895.1 Sphingomonas sp. | reverse complement strand
AGGGGCGGGACGGTCTGCGGCGGCAGTTCGACGCCCAGATCGCCGCGTGCCACCATCACGCCGTCGCACGCCTCGACGATCTCCTCCAGCCGCTCGATCGCCGACGGCTTCTCGATCTTGGCCAGGAGCGCCGCCTTCCCTGCGATGAGGCGGCGCGCCTCCATCAGGTCCTCCGGCCGCTGGACGAAGGAGAGCGCGATCCAGTCCACCCCCTGCTCGACGGCGAAGGCGAGGTCGGAACGGTCCTTCTCGGTCAGCGCCGCCATCGGCACCACGACGTCGGGGACGTTCAGCCCCTTGTTGTTCGACAGGGCGCCGCCGACCTCGACGCGGGTCACGAGGCGGTCGCCGTCATGCGCCGTCACGCGCAGCACCAGCTTGCCGTCGTCGAGGAGGAGGCGGGCGTCGGGCTCCATCGCCTCGAATATCTCGCGGTGCGGCAACTCGACGCGCGTCGCGTCGCCCGGCTCCTTCGAGCGGTCGAGCGTGAAGGTCTGACCGGTCTTGAGCTCCACGCGCCCCTCGGCGAAGCGGCCGACGCGGAGCTTCGGGCCCTGTAGGTCGGCGAGGATGGTGGTGGGCCGGTCGAAGCGCTTCTCGAGCGCGCGGATCGCCTGGATGACGGCCACCTTGGACGCCTGGTCGCCATGGCTCATGTTGATGCGGAACGCGTCGGCGCCCGCCTCGAACAGCCGGGCGATCATCTCCGGATCGTTGCTCGCGGGCCCCAGCGTCGCGAGCACGCGCACCTTTCGCGAGCGGGGCGGCATGGCCTTGGTCATGGGAAGCTCCGATCAGGTTGCGCGGCCGGCCCTAGCGGCAAATCGCACGGGATCAACCGGGGAAGGCCATGCGACGGGAATGCGGCGGAACGGTCGGGGCGCGGCTTCGCGCGGCGGGATCGCGACGCTAGTCGTGACGCGTCCGATCCGAAACGGGAGATGCCCCATGCGCTCGACCATCGCCGCCATCGTCCTCGCGCTCGGGGCGCCCTGCCTCGCCGGAGCGGCCGGCGCGCCCTCCTCCGAAGCCGGGACGTTCGACCGCGCGGCGGCGGCGCGCGCCGTCGAGGAGCTCGCGACGGCGCTGGAGCGCGACTTCGTCGATCCGGAGACGGGGGTCGCCTACGCCAGGATGCTGCGCCAGCGCGTCGCGGCCGGAGGCTGGAACGACGCCGCGACGCCCGAGGCGTTCGCCGCGGCGGTGACGCGCGACCTCCACGCGATCCAGTATGACGGGCACCTCACGCTGCGCCCGCCCGAGGCCGCCGCGGCGCGATCGGGCGGACCGCAGGCGTCATCGGCGGCTCGTCAGTACCCGCCGGCGATGGAGCGGGCGGGGTGGATCAGCGACGGGGTCGCCTATGTCCGGTTCAACGTGTTCCTGGGCGAGCCGGCCACCTTGGAGGCGCTGCGCGCGTTCATCGCCGCGCACCGGGACGCGCGGACGCTGATCGTCGACGCGCGTACGCATGGCGGCGGCGGGCTCGACGAGATGGACGTGCTCCTCCCCGAACTGTTCGCCCGGCCGACGACGCTGGTGCGGATGGACATGCGCGAGTCCGTCGAGCGGCGGAACGGGCCGATCCTGAGCAACGCCAGCCTGGTGCGCGTCGACGGACCCGCCGGCGTGATCCGCCGCGAGCACCGCGTCACACCGTCGGGGCGAGCGTCGCCGCTCCACGACGCGCGCGTGTTCGTGCTGACGTCGGGGCGGACGGCGTCGGCGGCCGAGCATTTCGCGCTGGCGATGAAGCGGACGGGTCGCGCCACCCTGATCGGGGAGACGACGGCGGGGGCCGGCAACTTCGGCGGCAGGGTCGAGCTGCCCGGCGGCTACAGCGCGTTCGTGCCGTCGGGGCGGACCTTCGATCCCGACACGGACAAGGGCTGGGACGGCGTCGGCGTCGCGCCCGACGTGGCGACGCCCGCGGCCGGGGCGCTGACGGAGGCGCTGGTGCGCGCGGGCGTCGAGCCCGCCCGCGCCGCCGCCTTGTCCGAGGCCTATAAGCCGACTGGCTCGATGGAGCGGCGCAAGCCGCTCGTGCGGACGGCCGCCGGCGGCGCTTGACGCCGCGCCGCGGTCGCGCGACGGTCCTTCCCATGACGACCGGGTGCAGACCCGGAGCACCAGGGGAGTATCGTCCGATGAAGCGCACCGCATTGCTTGGAGCGCTCGCGCTCGTCTCCGGCGCCGCCGTCGCGCAGACCGCGCCGGGGGTGGCGGGATCGGGTGGGACGCCCGCGCCAGCCCGGCCGGCGCCGTCCAAGACCAGTTATATCCACGCCGGCCGCGTGCTCGCGGCGCCGGGACAGGCCCCGCGCGGGGCGACCACGATCGTCGTGCGCGACGGGCGGATCTCCGAGCTAATCGACGGCCATGCGGCCCCGCCCGCCGGCGCGGAGCTGGTGGACCTGAAGGACCGCTACGTGCTGCCGGGCCTGATCGACATGCACGTCCATTTCTACTCGACGGGCTATCCGCTCCAGGCGCGGCTGAACGCGACGACGACGGACCTGGAGGACGAGCTGCTGACGGCGGCGGCCAATGCGCGGATGACGCTGGACGCGGGGGTCACGACGGTGCGCGACCTGGGCGGCGAGCCGCGCGGCGTGCGCGCGCTGCGCGACGCGATCGCCCGGGGCGACCTGGCGGGGCCGACGATCGTCAACGCGGGCCGCATGGTGTCGGTGACGGCGGGCCATGGCGACGCCAACGGGCTGCGGCGCGAGTACGCGCATGTCGAGCGCGAGGCCTCGCCCGAGATCTGCAACGGCCCCGACGATTGCCGCCGCGCCACGCGCGAGCAGATCTTCACGGGCGCCGAGGTGATCAAGTTCGCGGCGTCGGGCGGCGTCGGATCGAACATCGCGGGCGGCCTGGAGGCGCAGATGACGCCGGAGGAGATGAAGGCGATCGTCGACACCGCCCACGCCTTCGGCCGCAAGGCGGCGGCGCACGCGCACGGCAAGTCGGGGGTCGACGGCGCGCTGCGCGCGGGCGTCGACACGATCGAGCACGGGTCCTACCTCGACGACGAGACGATCGCGCTGTTCAAGAAGACGGGCGCGTACCTCGTGCCCACCATGCACGCCTTCGAGAGCGTGATCCGCCAGGGCCGCGCCGGCGAGCGTCCCGCCGCGTCGGCCGCCAAGGCGGAGCAGGTCGCGCTCGTCGTCAAGCAGAGCCACGCCCGCGCCTTCAAGGCGGGGGTCAAGGTAGCGATGGGCACCGATTCGGGCGTCGGGCCGCACGGCACCAACGGGCTCGAGTTCCTGTACATGACGCAGGCGGGGATGGCCCCGATGGCCGCGATCAAGTCGGCCACGGTGGACGCGGCCGACGCGCTGGGCCGCGCCGACCGGATCGGCCGCATCGCGCCCGGCATGGACGCCGACATCATCGCGGTGGCGGGCGACCCGGTGGCGGACGTGACGGCGCTGCAGCGGGTCGACTTCGTGATGCGGCGCGGCGCGGTGCACAAGCTGGGCGGCGCGCGGCAGGCGTTCCCCGCACGCTGAAGCGGCCCGCCGCATCGGGCTTGAGGGGGCGGCGGTCATCGCTTAGACGCGGCCGCCTACCGGCCAGGGCGGCGTCGCCGCCCGACGGTTTCCATCAACACGAGCGGGAGCGGGGCGCGCGAGCGTGCGCCCCATGGGGGAAGACACATGGTCGAAGAACTAGGCGACGCCGGGCGCACCGGCGGCCACGTCGCGGCGGACGAGCTCCGCCTCCTGATCGAGCGCGCCGAGCGCCTCGAAGAGGAGAAGAAGGGGATCAGCGACGACATCAAGGACGTGATGAACGAGGCCAAGAGCCGCGGCTACGACCCCAAGGCGCTCCGCAAGATCATGTCCATCCGCAAGAAGAAGCGCGAAGAGTATCAGGAGGAGCAGTCGATCCTCGAGGTGTACATGCAGGCGCTGGGGATGATCTGAGGCGCCGCGACCGGGACGACTCGATTCCGTCCCGGTCGGCTGCTATATGCCGACAGACCGTACACGCCTTGGGAGGGTCAAGTGGCGACATCCTATCGCGCTCCCGTTGAGGAGCGCCGCAAGCTGGTGGCGAAGCCGCAGCCCGATATCGACCGCAAGGCGCTGCGCGACGACATCAACAAGCGGTACGAGAACACGCTACGTTATCTTGGTCGCTGAGCCGCTCTGGCTGACCGCCGAGGACATCGTCGAGATCCACGACGAGCAGCTGCGTC